>CAJXJU010000284.1 GCA_913055195.1 uncultured Desulfohalobiaceae bacterium
CTATTTTATAATTTCCTGAAAAAATTAAACATTTTTTTAACTCAGAAAGTTGAGTATTTGAGATGTAATATCTCCCCATTGCATGATTTTCGTTCTGGAATAGGTGAGCCTTTCCGCATGTTTGTCGAGTTCATTAAGGATAATTTGAATATTTTTCATAATTGAATACCGTTTTTTAATACTTCCTGAAAAATAGACTCTTTTTCACTGCCTGGATAACTTATAATTACGTCGATTTTTTGTTCTCCAATTTTATTTTCCAGGGCAATGAGAAAATTGATTTTTTGTTCAAAAATATTGCCCTGTACACGGTTGGTTTTTATAAAAAGATCAATGTCTCCTCCTTTTAAGGAGTTGTCTGTTCTTGAGCCAAAGAGCCATATCCGGGCATCTAAACCGAAAATATCTCTGGCGGTCTGTTTGATGTGTTGTATTTCTTGTTGTGATAGACGCATTATGTCAAAATCCTGTAATGCACGGTAGGAGCAGTAACAAAACTGAAACTATTGATTTCTTTCAGGGCCGCATAAACATCCTTTAACTGTGCTTTGTGAGTTAAAAATACCACTGGAACAGATCCGCCTGCGGGGTTGGTCTTTTGAACAGCCTGGGCAATACTAATATTATACTCGCCCATTACTCCAGACAGGGCAGAAAGGACGCCTGGCCTATCCAGAACAGTAAAGCGGAAATAGTGTTCATATACAGTCAGCTCAGGGTCCAGAATTCTGGCCCGGGGGAGACATGGCTCTAAAAAACCCGTGTTATTTGGTTCTGAGTTGTCTCTGGCCAGGGCCATGATATCAGCCAGCACAGCACTACCTGTAGGCAGCTCACCTGCTCCCTGGCCATAAAGCATGATAGGTCCAACAGCATTACCATAGAGCAGGATGGAATTAAATGGTCCGTCAACTTTGGCCAGAATATGATCTTCTGGTAAAAGTACAGGAAATACTCCAGCCTGAAGATACCCGGATTTTTCTTTGACCCGGGCAATTAATTTCAGGGTATAGCCAAATTCGCCTGCCAGGCTGATATCTATGGCCTGAACTTTTGAGATGCCCTCTATTGGCAGGCTGTCAAAAGGATAGTCCTGACCATGAGCCAGACGGATAAGAATGGTTAATTTGTGGGCTGCATCCAGACCCTCAATGTCTAAAGTCGGGTCAGCCTCTGCATATCCTTTTTCCTGTGCCCTTGCCAGGGCATCCTCAAAGTCCAGCCCTTTAAGAGTCATTTCACTCAGGATAAAGTTGGCCGTGCCGTTTAAAATTCCGGTGATGGACTTGATTTTATTCCCTGCCAGGCTTTCTTTGAGGGTTTGAACAATGGGAACGCCTCCAGCCACACTGGCTTCATAATAAAGCCCTGCTTTGTTTTGTGCGGCCAGTTCAAAAAGCTCATTCCCCTTCAGTGCCAGAAGGGCCTTATTGGCCGTTACCACAGATTTGCCCTGTTTCAGGGCCTTTGTGATAATTGTGTATGGGACTTCAATCCCGCCGATTAATTCGACAATAATATCAATATCAGGATCAGATAAAAGATCATCTGGATTGTCAGTAAATCTTGCTTCCGGGCCAGGGATAAATGTCCTGACCTTGTTTAAATCGCGCACCAAAACCCTGCTTATAAGCAGTTTTTTGCCGACCCGTCTTTTGATCCAGTCCTGATTTTCTAAAATAATCCTGGCCAGGCCAGTGCCCACTGTGCCAAACCCGGCCAGGCCAATGCGAATAATTTCCTTCTCCATTTGCTCCCTTCTTCCGCCTTTATAGCCTAGATTCATCCTTCATCCTTTCCCTTTTCATCCTTCATCCTTCATCCTTCATCCTTTCTTCTTCCTCCTTTCCCTTTTCATCCTTCATCCTTCATCCTTTCTTTATCACCTTTCTAAGCCCACGCAACGCCTGGTTAATGCGATGCCTGTTTTCCACCAGGGCGAAGCGAACATGATCGTCACCATAATGCCCAAAACCTAAACCTGGAGATACAGCTACCTTTGCTTCTTTAAGCAGCAATTTGGAAAATTCTACTGAGCCCATGTGTTTAAATTCTTCCGGGATTTTGGCCCATACAAACATGGTTGCCTTTGGTTTTTCTACTTTCCAGCCTATCCTGTTCAGGCCATCTACCAATGCATCCCGCCGGTCTTTATAAATATCAACAATTTCCTTTACGCAATCCTGCGGGCCGTTCAAGGCAATAATAGATGCAATCTGGATGGGTTGAAAAATACCATAGTCAAGATAGCTTTTGATTCTGGTCAGGGCATGGATCATCTCTTTGTTGCCGCAACAAAAACCCATTCTCCAGCCAGCCATGGAATAGCTTTTGGACATGGAAAAAAATTCCACCCCCACATCCTTTGCTCCTCTGGCCTGGAGGAAGCTGGGTGCTTGATAGCCGTCAAAACATAGATCAGCATAGGCCAGATCGTGAATAACGTACATTTTGTGTTCTTTAGCGAAATCAACAATTTTTTGAAAAAAATCCAGATCCACTACTGCTGTGGTTGGGTTGTGCGGAAAGCAAATGATAAGCAATTTAGGTTGGGGCCAGGTTTGTTGAGTGGCGGTTAGTAAGTCTTCAAAAAAATCTCTATCCAGATCAATGGGGATTCTGCGCACATCTGCACCAGCAATAATGGCTGAGTAAGGATGTATAGGATAGGTAGGATCCTGAGCAAAGACCACGTCACCGGGGCTGAGCATGGCCAGGGCCAGATGCGAAAGGCCTTCTTTGGCTCCCATGGTGGCGATGGCTTCTGTTTCAGGATCTAACTCTACTCCATAACGCCGCGCATACCAGTTACAAATAGCCTTGCGCAAATTGGGGATTCCTTTAGACATGGAGTATCTGTGGTTGACAGGTTTCTGAGCCGCCTCTACCAGTTTGTCAACTATGTGTTTGGGCGTGGCCAGATCAGGATTTCCCATACCCAGATCTATTATATCCTCGCCCTGGCGGCGCATCTTCATTTTTAAATCGTTAACAACAGCAAAGACATAGGGTGGAAGACGATGCATACGTGGGAATTCAGCCATAATTGTCTCCTGTAATGAGTCGCCTGCAAAAAGTAAATTTTTCCGTGCGGGGACAGGCGAACAGCGATA
>CAJXJU010000285.1 GCA_913055195.1 uncultured Desulfohalobiaceae bacterium
TTTCGATATTCGGATTTCGAATTTCTCAACTTTCGGAACTCCGAAAGTTGAGTAAGTACCTTATTCCCAGATACCCCAACTGGGAGCTGTTGCCTCTCCCTGCCCTGTTGGCAATAACCTGGCCTTCTCTCCATTACGGGTAGTCAAATATAATTTATATTGACCACTACGATTGGACGTAAAAGCAATAAAGTAACCATCCGGACCAAAGGATGGATCTTCATCATTTCCTGGCCCGAAGCTGATCTGTTTTTCCGTGCCTGTGCGCAAATCAAGGACAAAAATCCTGTGTCCTTCAGCAGTCAGGCGAGAAAAGGCAACGAGGTTCCCATCCGGACTGATGCTGGGGCTAGTATTATATTTTCCTTCATAAGTCACCCTTTCCACTCTATTTTCAGGCAGATGCAAAAGGAAAATATGCGGATTACCAAGCCTTGAGGATACAAAGACCATTTTTTTTCCAGAAGAGTCAAAACTGGGAGAAATATCAATACCCCAGTTTTTAACCAGAGCCCGATCCAGATTCAAATTTTTATCCAGGAGATAAATGTCTGTATTACCCTCAGGATCAATGCTCACGGCTATCCTTTGTCCAGGAGTAAACACCGGTGAAATACAGGTATTGCCAGGAAGTTTACGTCCCTTAACCTGGCCGGTCTGCCTGTCCCAGAGACCTAAAAAATGACGATTATTTTTCAGATAGGTAAAAACAATTTTTTGTCCATCAAACGACCAGGCAGGGCTCATGACCAACCCATCCAGATTTGTGATTTGCCTGACTTCTCCACTAAATGGGATGAGCAGACAAATCTCTTTTTTACCTTTTTGCTTGCGCACAAAAGCCAGGACAGACCGAAAAAACCTATCTTTGCCAGTTAAAACCCGCATGAGTTCGGCACAAAACCTTTTAGCCACCAGAGGCAGTTGTTCTTTTGTCTCTACAACATAGCCCTTGCCCAGTATAAGTTTCCGGGAAAATACCTCAAAGGCTCTGATCTCTAATGATCCCAGAATTCCAGGTTTGTCCTCCCAACCAATAGTCACCACTAAATCAACTTTGGAGAGACGAAACTTCTTAAAATCAATATCCCTGGCATGAATTCCAGCTATCTGCTCCCCTCCCAATATATCCTGACTCTTTATCTGATGTAGAAAAGGCAAAAAGGAAAGATTGTTTTTGATTAACTCATGTATTTTAAAAGCAGGAGCAGGGGCAGTTCCATTTCCCTCCTTCATCATGGGATCAGCCAGGAAAACATTCAACTTTTCCTGGCCAGGACCGTAAATATCTACAACCAGAGCCTCCCGCGCCTGAACCTGATTAAACAAAAACATACCCACAATTAATAAAATTATTGACGTCATAAATTTAGACATGGCTAATTTAGCTCCAATAAATTAAAATTTATAATTAACTTATCAATAGTTTTAGCCGGGGGAGGGGGCAGTTCACCAGTCTCCTCCACAGCCTTGAGGACTGAAAGGTCAAAATCTCTCCGCCCGGAAGGCATGACAAGCCTTGAGTGAACAATTTTTCCTTTTTCGTCAATTTCCACTTCTACCCGGGCCATTAGATTTTCCTCTGTTCCAATTTTAGGAAAGCGCCAGTTCTCTTTAATTTTTTCTTCCGCAATTCTGGCATAAATGGCCTTTATCCCCTCGCTGCCACCACTTCTTCTTTGAGCCATGCCAGATTTACTTTGCTTTACCTGTTGTCTCAAGCCTGCCAATTCTCTGGCCAGGATCATTTTTTCTGATTTTTGTTTTTCCCGGACATGCTTTTTTATACTGCCCAGAGCCCTGGCCAGAATCTCCCGGGCTGAAGGCTCTTTTTTCTTTTCAACCGTAGCTTTTTGAGCCTTTTTTATCTTTTTGGAACTGATCTTCTTTTTATCCTCTATTTTTGGTTTTGCGCTCTCTGCAACCCGGGGAGCCTTAATTTTGGTAACCTCTGGTAAAGGTTTTTTTTGCTTCGGAATTGTTTCATCCTCTTTACCCCTTGCTTTTGTGTCATTTTCTTTGATCTGTCCGACAGGCTTTTTTATCTCTTGCTTAGCAGGAGCAGGAGGGAGAAGATTGATAAGTTCAACCTCATAAACGGGCCTGGTAAGATCAATCCGTATTCTTTTACTCCCCAATGGGGAATAAAATACCAGAAAAAAAATGGTCAAATGAAGCAGAAAAGAGCCTAACCAGCCCAACAACCGCATAACTTTTAATCCCTTTCCTCTTCGGCCACAACACCCAGACGTTTGATTCCAGCGGCTTTAATCCTGGACATAAGTTTAACCACCAGACCGTAAGCTACTTCTTTATCCGCCTGCAAATAAACCAGTTTATTCTTATCCTGAACTATCTTTTTTAAATGCTTTTCCACCTCATCCAGTTTAACTTTGTACTCATCCAGATAAATGGTGCCATCCTTCTTCAAACTCACCACAAGATGATCGCTATCTTGTGGTAAAGTCCGCACTGTCCTGGTCTGAGGAAGATCAACTTCTACCCCCTGAGTGAGCATGGGCGCAGTAACCATAAAAATAATCAGAAGGACAAGCATCACATCTACAAAAGGAGTGACATTTATTTCAGATAAAAAACCTTTTTCCAGCGGATTAAAATTCATACTCTTCCCTCCGTTAATTAAGAGTCGCCTGCAAAAAGTAAATTTTTCCGTGCGGGGACAGGCGAACGTGCGTTGTGATGGTTGTAACCATTTGAAATCATTAGTCGTTCGCCTGTCCTCACTAGCTGCAAATTACGAGTTCCAACTTTTTGCAGGCGACTCATACACTCCCAGACTTTAGTTTTCTCGCTTTAACCATGGTAATTCTATTTGTGCACGATTTAAAAAAATACTTGCAAAATTTATCAATTCAGTCTGGATTGCGTTTAACTGTCCTAAAAAATAATTATAAGCCATTGAAGCGGGAATAGCCACGGCCAGACCAATGGCTGTCGCTATCAATGCCTCAGAAATCCCTGGAGCAACCGTGGCCAGAGAAGCTGACTTTTGCAGACCAATAGAATGAAAAGAATGCATTATGCCCCATACTGTGCCAAAAAGGCCAATAAAAGGTGCTGCACTACCACATGTAGCCAGAAAAGAAAG
>CAJXJU010000286.1 GCA_913055195.1 uncultured Desulfohalobiaceae bacterium
TTCGATATTCGGATTTCGAATTTCTCAACTTTCGGAACTCCGAAAGTTGAGTTATTCTAATCAAATTTCGATATTCCGGATCCCGGCTTTCCAGACCAAAGGGGGAGAGATGTCTGCAACAATGTGCTTACGCTACCTTAAGATAAACCAGAAAGCCCGCATCAAAAACATCGTTGCTCAGGGCGAAGTGGGCCGCCGCATTCGCGATATGGGGCTCGTTCCCGGCTCTGAAATCCAGGTTATTGGCCGCGCACCTTTAAAAGATCCAGTGGCATTGCGCATCAAAGACTTTACTTTGACCCTGCGCAATAATGAGGCTGACCATATTCTGGTTGAGGTAATAGAGTCATGAAAAAAATCGTTATTGCCCTGGCAGGCAATCCCAACTCAGGAAAAACTACACTGTTCAACACCCTGACCGGCTCCAGGCAGCATGTTGGCAATTATCCAGGCATTACCGTGGAAAAAAAAGAAGGCTTTATCGAGCTAACGGATTACCTGCTCCACTTTGTTGACCTGCCAGGCACTTACTCCCTGACAGCTTATTCTCAAGAAGAGTTAGTCGCGAGAAATTTTTTAGCTCAGGAAAAACCAGACCTGGTTGTAGATGTAATCAATGCTGGTGCTCTGGAGCGCAACCTCTATCTTGCTGTTCAAATCATGGAACTGGGCATACCTCTTGTCCTGGCTCTGAATATGATGGATGAGGTACGCAAAAAAGGACTTACCATAAATACAGAACTTTTATCCAGACGTTTAAAAATTCCTGTTGTGGAAACTGTAGCCAGACAGGGATTGGGCAAAGATCTCCTTATCCAGACCATCATAGAAGTAGCAGATTCTTCCCCCGGTTCATGGACGCCTCTGAACATCTCATACGGCCCTGACCTGGACCCGGTTCTCCAGCAAATGACGAAGATGATTGAGCAAGACCATTTCCTCACTCACCTCTATCCTCCCCGTTGGACAGCCCTCAAATACCTGGAAGGTGACGATGAGATCCGGGCTCTTGGCCTCAAAACCAATAAAAGATTAGCCAGGGAATTAGAGCTGGCCGCAGCCAGAATAGCTGAACATTGTCAAAAGACTTTAAATACCTATCCCGAGGCCATTGTTGCTGATTACCGTTACGGATTTATCTCGTCCCTGCTTAAAGATGTCATCAGCCGGGACACCCATAAAGAGCGCATAGCCATTTCCGACCGCATAGATAAAGTTTTGACCCATAAATTTCTTGGCCCTCTGATCATGGCCCTGGTTCTCTATGCCATTTATAAATTTACTTTTTCATTCGGGGAAATTCCCATGCACTGGGTGGAGGATCTCTTTACCTGGATGGCGGACATGGCTACCCGGCTCATCCCGCCTGGTCTTTTGCAATCAATGGTTGTTTCCGGCATAATAGGTGGCGTTGGCGGTGTGCTTAGCTTTGTGCCTCTCATCGCGTTAATGTTTATGTGCATCGCCTTTCTGGAAGACTCAGGATACATGGCACGGGTAGCCTATATGCTCGACCGGGTTTTCCGCATTTTCGGCCTCCATGGCTGCTCTGTCATGCCCTTTATTATCTCCGGCGGCATTGCAGGCGGCTGTGCCGTACCTGGAGTTATGGCTACCAGGACTTTGCGCAGTCCCAGAGAAAAGCTGGCTACCTTACTTACTGTCCCTTTTATGCCCTGCGGAGCAAAGCTGCCCATCTTCATCCTGCTGGTGGGTATTTTTTTCCCAGAAAACAAGGCTACAGTCCTTTTTCTCATCTCTCTGATAGCCTGGGCAACTGCCCTGATTGTTGCTAAACTATTGCGTTCCACCATTATCAAAGGCGCGCCCACTCCTTTTGTCATGGAGCTTCCGCCGTACCGCTATCCCACTTTAAGTGGGTTGCTTATTCATACCTGGGAAAGGACATGGCAATATATCAAAAAAGCAGGCACCGTGATCCTGGCCATCTCAATCCTGCTCTGGGCAACCATGACCTTTCCCCGCCTGCCTGTGGAGCAGGTGCATAAATTTACCCGGCACAGAGCGGAAATAGAACGGCAAATTCAGGAAATTATGGCGCAAAACAGGGAAAGCGATGATCAGAATACAATAGCAACAATTGCAAAACTTAAACAGCTCATAGCGGGGCTTGATGCAGAACTAGCCCAGAAAAAGCTTAAATATTCACTGGCCGGACGATTGGGGACATTGCTTGAACCTGTAACCAGGTGGGCTGGATTTGACTGGAAGATAAATATCTCTCTCATAGGTGGCTTTGCAGCCAAGGAGGTTATCATTTCTACCCTGGGAACAGCCTATTCCCTGAGCCAGGTACAGGCAGAAGAGCCAGTATCTCTGGCTGACAGAATTGTCCAGGATCCTGACTGGAATACCAGAAGGGCCATCAGCGTGATCTTGTTTATCCTCTTATACGCCCCCTGTCTGGTAACCATAGTAGTCATTGCCAGAGAAACTGGCACCTGGCGCTGGGCCTTATTTAGCATGACCTTCAACACCCTCTTTGCCTTTGTCCTGGCCACTGTTGTTTATCAAGGGCTGGCTCTTTTAGGGAATTGAGAAAATGAAGTTGCTTCATCAACTCCAAAGACCAAGACCCTGAAGCTAAAAAAAGGTCTCTAATTTAACCTTGGGGGCCTTTAATACGCAATTTTGTACTTACCGTTGGTACTTATATTTTAGACAATTGCTAACTCGCTGAAATTCTTGGCGTATTGCGTTATTGATAGAGCCTCTGGATGGGTCTATCTGAAGGTCAGAGGCTCCAAAAAACGAGATGAAACTTGACATTTTTTCTGTTCCGCTACCTGCCTAACAGTTGAAAAATCCCGACAAATACTGCCACCTGAGCGAGGAACAAGCCTATTATCCATTTGGTCAGACTGTTCTTTACCTCTTCTCCTTTCTGGTCGATTTTCAAATCTAATTTTTCTTCCAGCCGCTTGATTTCTGATTGAAATAACTCCTTTGTCACCAGGTCTTTTGTTACTTCTTCCTTTATCTCTGCCTTGAGTAAAACCCTCTGCTCTTCATTCTTTTTTTGCAGCTGATCCAGCCCGTGTTCAAGAGCCTTGATCAGGACTGGAGCTTTCTCTTTTCCGAAT
>CAJXJU010000287.1 GCA_913055195.1 uncultured Desulfohalobiaceae bacterium
TCGATATTCGGATTTCGAATTTCTCAACTTTCGGAACTCCGAAAGTTGAGTTAATTAGTAGGGTCGTCATTCGAAAAAATTAAAGGAGAGAGCACCAATGAACAAAAGCGAATTAATCAGGACTCTGGCTGAGGAAAGGAAGATATCTATGGAAGAGGCCACAGACATAGTCAAGATTTTTTTTGATTCTATGAAAGAGGCCCTCAAAAATGGAAATAGAGTTGAAATCAGAGGGTTTGCCAGCTTTAAAATCAAAGAGTATAAAGGTTATCAAGGTCGAAACCCAAAGACCGGTGAAAAAGTGGAGGTCAAACCCAAGAGACTTCCTTTTTTTAGATCCGGAAAAGATTTAAGGGAGTACATTAATAGCTAATGATGTTTAAGTTAAGAATAATTTTGTTTGTTTTGATTTGTTTTTCTCAAGCCTTTTTAACCTGGGCCAGAGATTTAAGTATTTATTACACTGCAAATACCTTTGCTAAAATCCGTCCCTGTCCTGCATGAGGCGGAAAGACTCTTGGTGGACTGGCCCGGCGGGCTGGTTTTTTTGCTCAAAAAAGAAAAGATTCCTCTTTATTTATTTTTGGTCCCTATGAATTTTTAAGGCCAGGTTCAAGGGTTCGAAAGACAAAAGAGGTTTATGCTTCTTTGGTTTCTGTTTTCAGATATTTAAAATACAATGCTGGTTTTTTAACTGGCTTAGAAAAGGATATTTTAAAAATAAATTCGATCTCCATTCCTGAAAATTGGCGTGTTATGCCCAGGGAAAATCCAATGTTATTTAAGCTCAAAGTGGGTAAGGGTGAGATATTTTTTGTTCCTTTTCCAGAAGAAACAAGCGAGTTCCAGGAGGTATGTAAAAAAATCAATCTACTGGCTAAAAGAATTAATCTTAACAATAACGGGGCCTTGATTATTGGTCTTAGTGCCTGGGGGGCTGACCTTGAAAAGAGATATCTTGAACTTCCGGGTTGTTCTGTGCACGTTCTTTTGGGGGCTGGCAAGGGTTTTGGCACGCGAGGGAAAGTTGTAAATAATGGTCATACGCTCTGGATTAGACCTTATTCCAGGGGTAAGGCTGTAAATTTGCTTAAAATTTTGAAATTTCCCCGCCAGAATCCTGATTGGCAATGGAGGCCAGGTGATAATGTCATTTTAGATGTTTGTGTTTTGAATGAGCGAGTGCCTTCAGATGAAAAAATTTTAAACTTATTAAAAGATGTGAGAGAGTAACTATGAGCGTGAACAATTTGGAGATTGCACAATTTTTTAAGATGCAGGGCAGTGGTAATGACTTTATCCTTTTTGACAACCGTAAGTTGAAGTTAAGTCAGGATAAGATGGGGCTCTGGGCTGAAAAACTTTGTCCGCGTGCATTTGCCATTGGCGCGGATGGTATGATTTTTCTGGATAACCCGGATGAAAAGGGTATAGATTATCGCTGGCATTTTTTTAACTCAGATGGGTCTCGGGCGGAGATGTGTGGAAATGGCTCCAGATGTGCGGCCAGGCTAGCCTATGAACTGGGAATGGCGCCCAAAAATCATGTTTTCGGAACAGATGCCGGGGTCGTTCAGGCAGAGGTTCTGGAAGAAGATCAGGTTAAGGTGCAATTGACTCCACCGCAGGACTTGCAACTTAATCTGTGTTTGACTCTGGATGAACAATTGGTGCCTCCTCCCTCCGGGTGTGTACAGAACATAAGGGAGCTCAATGTCCATTTTGTAAATACTGGAGTGCCACATACTGTTGTTATCACTAAAAGTTTACAAAAAATGGATGTTCAGAAACTGGGTCGGACTATCCGGTATAATGCGCAGTTTTCACCTGCTGGCACCAATGTTAATTTCATTGAAATAAAAAATAAGGAAGAAATATTTTTGCGCACCTATGAAAGAGGGGTGGAGAGTGAGACCTATGCTTGTGGAACAGGTGCTGCGGCCAGCGTTCTCGTAGCCTATAAACTTGGACTTACCAATAACACTGTTCAGGTGACCACAACCGGGGGAGAGATTTTACGTATTATTCTTGAAGAAGATAAAGTTTTTTTACAAGGTAAAGCTGTCCTTGTTTATGAAGGGCAAGTCTTTTTAAAACAGTTTGATCTATGACTCAACTTTCGGAACTCCGAAAGTTGAGTTAAATATGAAGAGGAGGGCATAAGATGCAATTTAAGGGCGCGTTTACAGCTTTGGTCACTCCTTTCAAGGATGGCCAGATTGATGAGGAAGCTTATAGAGAACTTATTGAGTGGCAGATAGAGGAGGGCATTGACGGGCTTGTTCCTTGCGGTACTACAGGCGAGTCAGCAACCCTCAGTCATGAGGAACACAAACAGGTAGTCAAGATTTGTGTGGAACAAGCCAGAGGAAGGGTGCCGGTTCTGGCAGGAGCAGGATCAAACTCTACCAGAGAGGCTATTGATTTGACCCGCTATGCCAGAGAAGCCGGAGCAGATGGAGCACTGCTTATAACTCCTTACTACAACAAGCCTACTCCGGAAGGGATTATTGCTCATTTCAAGGCCATTGCCCAGGAAGTGTCCATACCTATGGTGGTTTACAATGTCCCTAGCAGGACTTCTTTAAACGTCTTGCCTCCAACAGTAGCCAGGCTCTTTAAGGAAATTCCTGATGTAGTAGGTATAAAAGAGGCTACGGGGAATTTAAAGCAAGTTTCCGAAGTAATTGAAGAATGCGGTCCGGATTTCATTGTTTTGTCTGGAGATGATTTTACAGTTTTACCTCTGTTATCTGTTGGAGGACATGGGGTAATTTCTGTTGTTTCCAATATTGTGCCTCGTAAAGTGAGTCAGTTGTGTAAAGCTTTTTTTGAAAATGATCTGAAGACAGCTCAAAAGCTTCATTATGAACTCTCTCCACTTTCCCGTGCCATGTTTTTAGAAACCAATCCTATTCCTGTTAAAACTGCCCTTTCATTAATGGGGAAGATAAAGTTGGAATTAAGATTGCCGCTGGTTCCAATGCTTTCCAGCAACGAAGACAGATTAAGAGATATTCTGAAAAAAAACGGATTGATTTCTGGTTGAGTCGCCTGCAAAAAGTCGAAACTCGCAATTTACAGCTAGCGGGGACAGGCGA
>CAJXJU010000288.1 GCA_913055195.1 uncultured Desulfohalobiaceae bacterium
CAAGGAAAGAAAAAAACTTGGCGCCTTGGCGTCTTTGCGCGAGAAATTTAAAAAATTAGATGAGATAGCCCTGTAAAAGTCACTACTTGTCTGTTTTAAAAAAATCTGTCAAAAATTCCTTCCCAAACAAGGAGATTGTCATGAAAAATGGAATGAGGCTTTATGGCTTTATCAATGTTCAACATCCTGAAAAAATTACCCTTCTCAAAGAAATATTTACCGACTTTGACTTGAATATAAGTGAGAACAGGATAGATTTTGATCTGGAAGAAGTGTTTATTGACCCGGAAGAATATCTTGAGGAGCTTAAAAAAATTTTATCAAATCAAGACACAGGGCAAATTGATTTTATTGACTTTAATGAATGGCAAATGACCAGATATGAGATTAAGGATTCCAAAATAATACCCCAAAAAATCCATCTGGAAAATGCCCTGGAAAAATATGCCTATGAATAAAAAAGACTTATTCCTGCTCTTCCAGCCACAGAACCGCTTCTTTAAAATCAAGGCTTCCAGAATAAATTGCTCTACCCGTAATTACACCTTCCAGTCCCCTTTCTCTTAAAGGATATACCGCCTTAATATCTTCTAAAGTAGCTATGCCGCCAGCTACAATTACAGGTACAGAAGATAACTTTAACACCTTCTGCAATGAATCAATATTGACTCCTGTCTGCATTCCATCACGAGTAATATCAGTAAAAATAATAAACGCGCTACCAAGGGCAATAAGTTCCGGGATAGCCTGCTCTATTGTCAGACCGGTATCTTCAACCCACCCCTTTGATTTAAGTTTGCCATTTTCTGCATCCAGAGAAACTCCCACTTTACCAGGATAAAGTTCACATAATCTGCCAAACAAATCCCTATCTTCCAGTGCCATAGTGCCGATAATTATGCGGGTCACACCAGCATCCATATAGGCCCTGGCAATATCCAGATCACGAATGCCTCCACCCAGTTGAACAGGAATATTCACTGTTTGACAAATCTTTTCAATCAAATGAAAGTTCTTTGGACGGCCACTAAAGGCCCCGTCTAAATCTACTAAATGAAGCCACTTTGCTCCTGACTCTTCCCAATGTTTAGCCATCTGTACAGGATCATTGGAAAAGACTGTCACCTCATGTTCTAAGCCCTGTTTCAACCTCACGCACTGACCATTTTTAATATCCACTGCTGGAAAAATAATCATAATCCCAACTCCTCACAAAATTCTTTTATCCCTTCCTTTGCCAGCTCAGATGCCGTAACCCATCTGCCGCGTCTTTTAAAAAATTTATCAATATCAAAAATGTTTTCACTTAAAGAAAGCTGTTCTTCCTCAAAGTGAAACCTTTGTACTTGCTTATTATTTACATCCAGCAGGTAAAAGTCCATGACAACAGCAGCAGGAGATTCCACTCCCCATTCACCACCTTCACGCTCCTGCCACTTAAAAACAAAAGGTACAACAATAAAATCAGCAGGAATGCACTTTCCCACTTCCAGCCAGTAATTAAAAGCCGACATATCTGACCTGTGTTCCTTGCCAATAATCAATTCTTCGCACTGACGAACACCTTTTGGCCCGACAAAAGTAATTTGCTTTTGCTTAAAAGTTTCAAGCAAAAAAACATTCAGTTTCTGGAAAATTTCAGGAGGGATTTCTTTAGTCTCATAAATATAACCAGCCAGCATCTCCCAGCTATGCCTGGGCTGAGAAAATCCAGCCACAGCCAGGGTTTTCCCTTTTTTAAATAAAGACATCTTCTGCTTTGGGCCGCAGGCAAACAAAAAAGCAATTATTCCAAAGATCAACACATTTTTCATCAATCCAGGCTCCCCTTGGTACTCAACAAATGCTTTCTTCCTGTAGCCAGTCCCTGCTTCAAGGCCAGGCCCAATCCTTTAAACGCTGATTCCAGCAGATGATGCCCATTTAAACCATAATGAAAAATAATATGCATATTGATTCTGGCATTAAAGGCCAGGGACTTGAAAAACTCCCGCCACAAATCTTTTTCCTCTCCAGCTATAACAGGCGGCAAAAGCTCATCTCCAAGATACACAAGATAGGGGCGTCCAGATATATCTACAACTACCTCAGCCAGGGCCTCGTCCATAGGCACTTTGGCCCAGCCAACACGATTTATACCCTTTCGCTCACCCCAGGCTTCACTTAAAGCCTGTCCCAGACAAATACCAATATCCTCCAGGCTATGGTGGGCATCAATATGCAAATCTCCAGAACATTTAACATTCAGATCAAAACCGGCCCAGAAGGCCATTAAGTTAAGCATGTGGTCTGCAAATCCAAAGCCCGTATCAATCTGATTTTGTCCTTCGCCATCCAGATTAATCTCAAGAACTATCCTGGTCTCTGACGTATTCCTTTCAACCCTTGATTTTCGCATTTAACCTTCCTCTTTTTGAGCTAATTCCTGAGAACTATTTTCTTTTTTCTTTTTCTTGCCAAAGAAATGAGCTACCCAGATTCCCAGTTCATACAGGATAATAAGTGGACCGGACATAAGTATCTGCGTAACCACATCCGGAGGGGTCAAAATCGCTGAAACAATAAAAGCAATAAGTATGGCATATTTTCTTTTTTTTCTCAGGCCCTTTGCTGTTACCATCCCCAGTCTGGCCAGGAAAAAAATAAACAAAGGTAACTCAAAAATTACACCAAAGGCAAACAATAATTTAATGGAAAAGCTTAAATATTCGCGCACAGAAGGCATGGGACGGATAAAATCCGTGGCAAACCCCATAAAAAACTGAAAACCAAAGGGAAACACAATAAAATAACCAAACAGAGCGCCAATGACAAAGAAAATGGCAGAAAAAAAGGCTATGGGGAGTATATATCTTTTTTCCGAGTCATAAAGCCCTGGGGCAATAAATCGCCACAACTGATAAAAGATAAAAGGACTGACAGCAAAAAGACCTGCTACAAAGGAAACTTTAAGGTAAGTAAAAAATGCTTCAGGCAGAGAAGTAAAAATCAAGGTGCTGTCCGGAGGCAGAGCCTTCACCAGAGGTTGCATCAAAAGTTCAAACAGATTCTCAGAAAATGGATAGCAGCCCACAATACCAATCACCGCTGCTAT
>CAJXJU010000289.1 GCA_913055195.1 uncultured Desulfohalobiaceae bacterium
AAGGAGATAGAAGGGGTGCGGGTAATGGTGGAGCCGATTGTTTTTGGCGTGTAGGGGCGGAATCCATTTCCGCCCCTGCAATTTCAAAGCACACTAAACACATTTTCAATCTTCAGACCATCTTTGATGGCCTGTTCAATTTTTACCTTATTGCCCATGACAGAGACAAAACTTTCCTGACATGCCTGATCAATGTCCAGTCCAAAATTTTGTAAATCTTTGCTGTTTGTTTGAAGGATTTCATCCCTGATTTTTTGTCTTTTCTGGTCATCCATTTTTGTCAGGTATCTGATAAGAGAGCTAAATCCTTTAGCATCAGGCAATTGATAGCTGTCCATGTCGCCAATGGTACCGATTACTGCCCTGTCAACTTCTTCCCCGGACAAATTGTTGGTGGCTAAAAATTTTCCTGCTTTGTTAAACACATCCAGCGTGTTCAGCACGTTGGGATCGCGATAAGAGACAAAGGTCATCACTCCGGTGAAATAATCAAAAGAGCAAAAAGCTCCATAAGCTCCACCCATGACACGTATTTTTTCCCACAAAGGGCCGGTACGCAAAAATTTTGTGCCAACTAAAGAAGAGCCAATAGGGGTTCTATATTCAGAGGGAGTATTGTTTTCGCTGGTAAAGAGATTTACAGCCTGACCAACATAATTGACCTGAGCGGGCAGGAGCATGGCTTCGTTATGGGGCAGGGGCGCTCGTTGCCATCTGGTGGCCTTGAAAGAGCGTGCAGGGAACAGGGTGAGAAAGTTCTCAAATTCGCGCTGGTATTGCTCATAAAGTTTAGCTTCTGTGGTCACATTCAAAAGAAGTCCATTTTTATGCACCAGCATAAACCTCATTTCATCCAGAGTCCTTCGCACTTCATCCCAATCGTTTTCGATTCTGTCCAGCAAATAGCGCAGGAAGAAAAGATAACTTAAGCCAGACATAAGCTCTGTGGCCCAGTCTGCTTCGGAAAATCTGGCCTTAAGGCGCATGGCCACATAACGATGTCCCTGCGGAATCAGACTTTCTTCCAGACCGGCCTTTTCTTCCAGCAATATCTGACGAAATCTTTCCCTGTTATCCAGATTCAGATCCAGAAGCACATCTTTATAGATATTGAGCAGGTCTTTTAAGTTTTCAGACAGTGCCTTGCCGCGCAAAAAAAGCCAGGCCGTGCAATCCTGCTGTCCCAGAATTTGAGAAGCCAGAGGCTGCGCAAAGATTCCACCGGTTTTTTGTCTTATTCTGGTGGTCAACTGCACAAAATCTTCAAATTTAGTCCCCATCTCAAGCAGTGCCCGGCCAAACAGTGGAACATAAGAGAGGTATTTCTGAGGAAGAAGATGAATGTTCAGGCCAAGATCAACATAAAAGATGCCAGAAGCAGGCTGGGGATGAAAAAGTACAGTTATGTCATTGATGTTATTTTCTGCCAGAGGAATTTTTTTGACCTCTTTGTCCAGATCATTTCTTTTTAATCTGGGGATTGTAGCCAGGGCCTCAGGCGAGTCAGGCGTAGCCTGCATTTGTTCCAGCTTTTGTGTTTCTGCAATAATTTGTTGAAGTTGCTCGTTATTAAGAGATTTTTTGATTTGTAAAAGTTTTTTTTCTTCTTTTTCTCTTAATTTTTGCTCCAGTTTTTTATCTGGTTCCAGGATCAGGGTTGTTCGGTGCTTGTTTTGCAGAAAATATTTTTTAATCAGATTTTCAAAAAATGGTTCCTGGTGAACTTTGTCTTTGATCTGCGCTAAGATTGGTTCAAATTCCAGCAATAAAAATGGACTCTGGTCATAGAGCCAGGTTGTAAGGCCGCGCAACATGACTGCCAGACCGCGCGGGAACCCTCCAGTATTGTTTTCACGCAAAGCAAATTCTATGGTATTGATGGCAGCAAGAACTATATCTTTATTCAGCCCATTCCTTACTAAACTTTGCAAAGTGTCAAAGATCAAATTTTCTACCTGATCAATCTGGTCAGGGGATACCCCTTTTAGACCTGTAGAGTAAAACAACTGTACAAGGTCTGTTTCCAATCCTGCACCTGCCAGATCTTCGCCCAGCCCTGAATCAATAAGTGCCTTTCTAAGGGGTGAAGCAGGCATTCCAATGAGGATATAGTCCAGAATGCGTAAAGAAAAGTTGATGAAAGGATCAAAAGTAGGTGGTAAAAGCCAGTTTACCACGAGCATTGCCCTGGCATTATCTTCGCCTGCCATGTAGGTCTTTTTTATCTTTTTTTCCAGAGTTAGCAGTTGTTGTTCAGGAATGGCGGAATCAACTGGCAGTGGATCAAATTGACTTAAATAGTTGCTCACGGCTTTAAAGCGCATTTCTTCCGGGTCATTGCCATAAAAAAATATCCAGGCATTGGAAGGATGATAGTAACGGTGATGGAACTCCTTGAACTCTTCATAAGTAAGGTCAGGAATGTGCTCAGGATTTCCGCCTGAATCCAGGCTGTAAGGTGTGTCAGGAAACAGGGATTGCTGGGCGTATTCCGCCAGGAGATTATCAGCGGAAGAATAAGCCCCTTTCATTTCATTATATACTACGCCCTTATACCTTAATGGTTCATTTAGCTCATGCAATTCATAGTGCCATCCTTCCTGGGCAAAAATTTCTTTAGTAATGCGGGGAAAGAATACCGCATCCAGATAGACATCAACAAGATTGTAAAAATCGCGTAAGTTCTGACTGGCCACTGGATAACAGGTTTTGTCCGGGTAGGTCATGGCATTTAAAAAAGTTTGTAGCGAGCCTTTTAAAAGCTCTACAAATGGTTCTTTAACCGGGTATTTTCTGGAGCCACAAAGGACCGAATGTTCCAGAATGTGTGCTACCCCTGTATTGTTTTTTGGGGGAGTGCGGAAGGTTATGCCAAAGACCTTGTTTTCGTCGTCATTTAACATGGACAAAAGCCTGGCGCCTGTTTTTTTATGCCTGTAAAGCCTGGCCATTGAGGCAATTTCCTTGATTTCTTTTTCCTCAAGGAGTTCAAAGCCGTGTTTTTTGTACATAAATCGGTTCTCCTTTATATGGTCGCCTGTAAAAGAGTCGCCTGCAAAAAGTCGAAACTCTCAAATTACAGCTA
>CAJXJU010000290.1 GCA_913055195.1 uncultured Desulfohalobiaceae bacterium
CGGATGAACAGCTTAAAAGAAATTTCTCCTGTCCCCTTATTTAGATTGGGAACTCACCTGAGGAACTTGTTCTATAAAAAAATTAATTTGGGTTTATGATGTAAACATACGAGGGCCTGGGGGGCCCCAGCTACCCTACCTTGAAAAGCCATAAGTGCCAGATTAAATCGTGACTAGCGCAAGTTATTTCCATTTTGGAAACAACTGCCTCGGACGGGAAAAAGTACAATATCAGTTATTCAATAAATTTCTCCTGTCAAATAACAGTGGGGGAAAATTCATTACCTGGCTACGGCTTGGTAATTTTGATGAAACGGACTGTACGAACCTGCACGCAGGGTGTTGTGGGGGCTGGGAAGAAAGACCTCCGGCTACCCGATTAGCCTCTGGATAAGCTGTTCATGTGTTCAGTTAGAATTTCAATTTGTTTATGTAATTCTTTTAATTCTTTCAGACTAGAGACAGATTTTTCAAATTCCGAACCATCACTGTATGTAATTTGATATAAATAGCTTTCCATTGGAGATGTCATATTAAATTCCGGAGCCTTTAGAAAATTTGTTGCGGCAGTCACCGTCTTAAATGTAAGAGGCATTGAATCATGCCTTAAAACAAATCTTATTTCTTGTGGTAAGGCACTGAGGGTGGCTCTCACTCTATCAACATAAGATTTGATTGCTGCCTCACCTACCAATTGGTAAAGTGCTTCCTGAACCTCACGCTTTTTTGCTAAATCAAACTGAGCCTCAAACTCTTCTACTATTTTTGCTTTTTCCTCTTCTGGTAATTTGTCAGGATAATCCATTATTAAACCGCATCTTCGAAAAGCTTCTACTATTTTTTCTTTTGGTACATAGAACAGGTCAATCCCTCTGCTTCTAACCAGTTCTCTTGCCGGTTTAGTAAAGTCTCCAGCCGCCACGATGCCTAGAAACCTCGCTGTTGGATAAGTCTCACGCATAGGCATTAGTTTTCCGCTATCATCCCGAGCTTTATCTTTTGAATGACGTGAACCACGACGCCAAAAACACTCAATAAAAGCGACAGGAATACCGGACTTATTATCCGAACCACCAAGCTCTAACACGAAATCATAATCAACCGAATTCCCGTCTAAGTCATCCCATAATATTTTTGCATCTCTTACCTTGCGGGTTATGAAGCGAGAATCCACAAAAAGATTTAAGGCTTTCCCTACTTCTCGAAGAAGAGGAAAAACAAAATATTCTTCATACCAATCACCAACTAACTGCCCTAGCTTATGGCCAGATGATGCATTCTTGTTTGCCATATTTTATCCTTTAATCCACAAACGCCCTTCATGCAAAGGTACTCTATGTTTTCTATTTTTCCACTTAATATTTCTATCTCGAATTTTTTCAAATGAATACGACTTAAAGCCAGCCGATAGAGCTAACTCGCCTAGCCATTTATCTACAGGTAAATACACGCCGTAAGGTGCAGAATCACCTACAACAAAGCAAATTTTACTACCTCTCTTACACAAAGAACGAAGAGCATGAAAAACATCACCTAAATCTTTAAAATATGCTGCTGCCATAGTATGATATGTTTTTTTTCCTCCTTTTGTTAATCTGACTTTTTCAAGCTCTTTACATGCTTTCTTAAGTTCGTTGTAAATTGGTTTTAGAACAGGATCTTCAAGAAGGTTATCTAGTTGTAGATTATCTTTAGCAGAATGCTGAGAGCATGACCGTAATAAATATTGCCTGACGGCAGAGTGTAAATCTCTCCATCTTTTTATTTCACCCCAAAAAGTCATTTCTAATCGTGTAGCATCGGCATAATCATAATTGTTAGGATATGGTGGCGAGGTGATAACAAGATCAAATATCTCTTTTTCAGTATATTCAGGTGCGCGAGCGTCGGTGTTTAGTATCTCAGCGTTAGAAATCCAGTTGTGTTGTTTGGCAAAAGAAATATCCTTGATTATTTGTTCCATTTTCAAGGTAAAAGCTTCAAACGGGTCAAGAACTTTTGATTTTTTCTTGTTAGGAAGTACGTATTGCCATTGAGCTGTACCTGCTGTGCTACAAGCCCGAATTATACTTGTAATGCATAGCCAGATAATTTCACTTTCTGGTTTACCACGATCAAATTCAGCCAAAAAGATATTTCTTAACGCATCCAGCTTATAGAAAAAATCGGGTGTAAAGCATTTTCTAAGTAAAGGAATATTGAATCTGTCCGTTTCTACTATATTTTCTCGTGCTTTTGCATTTAATTCAATTGCCATTGCTCTTAATTGACTTATATCTACGTCCCAAGCGAGTTTAGCTTTAGCAACTCTATAAATAAAAGGGTGAGATTCAAAGCCAACAGAGTAAACTCGTGTTGATTCAGCAGCCAACAATGTTGTGCCAGACCCAGCAAAAGGATCTAATACGTTTATTTTGCAACTTCGCCTTTTACTATAGGTCAATATTTCCTCTTCTACCCATTCAGCAGAAAATCCTGCAGAATAACGAAACCACCTATGTACAGGCAGTTTCATGTTGTCAGTAAAAGTACCTGATCGTGAATATTTTTTTTGCACAAAATTTTGTCTATTATTGAATTCAGGAAAGAGTGGCTTCTGTTTATACAATTGTAACATTTATGCTTTATATCTCCATTTTTTGAAGGCTAACGCTGTGGCTAACCGGCTGGCAACGAAACGTAGCGGAATTGCCAGTCCGCGTTGAATCGCTTGTGTACGCCTGGCATGGGCGTGAGCTTATGGGATTCAACTCCTCCGCAAAGGTTATTCCAACAAGTGAGTCTGATTTGTCCCAGGTGCTACGCTGACAAAGACTGTATGAGCAGGATTGATTTCTGTCAAATAACAGTGGTGAAGATTCACTACCCGACTACGGCTCGGTAATCTTGATGAAACGGACTGTGCGAACCCGCACCCGGGTTATTGAATTAGGGACAGGCAAATAATACTTGACACCTGAAGAGAGGGGGCATAGTTTGAGGGGTGAAAGGAGTATCTGACAAAAAAGGAGTGAGCCATGCCAAGGATAGCAAGGTTTTTGAAGGAAGATGAAAAGGCAGTATATCATGTAATATCAAGGACAGC
>CAJXJU010000291.1 GCA_913055195.1 uncultured Desulfohalobiaceae bacterium
AAAAAGTAGGAACTGAATTAAAAAAATCTTGAATAAGAGTAAGCTGAGATTATTCAACAGATTGACTTAATAAAAAAGTTAGAATGGCTGAAAAAATGCATAATAATTATATTTTAGTTGTTTGAGAAAAAGAAGAACAAAATCAAACAGTTGCAGTTAGAAACTATAAAACAAAAGAGCAAACTAGTGAAAAATTAGAGGAATTTACAAGTAGAATTTTTGAAGAAATTAAAGAAAGAAGATTGTAAAAATGGTTACATCAAATTAAAGATTATATTTGATATAATTAAATAATAAAATTTAAGGTTTAAAATGAGTGATTTAATTATAGGTGCAATAAACAAATCTATCGGTAATAAAAAATACCATCTTCGAAACCTTGATGAGCTGCTTAATATTTTACAAAAAGAAAATTTAAATACGATAGAAAAATATTACTTAAAGGAACTTTTTTCTATTCCCGTTCCTATTTTAAAAGGAAAATTTTTAAAAAATTTGAACCGATGAAATAATCAAGACTGTAGAACCTGAAGAATCCAGCTCATAACACTAACCAGTATCCGTTCAGATATAAATAAGATGCTTATGCTTTGCCGTATTCTTGCCTATATTTCAACCTTTTCCTGATTCGCCTGCAAAAAGTCCCTTTTTGCAGACAATGTTGAATGCTGAATGTTGAATTATTATAATATGTTATAAGTTGACATTTTTGTCAAAAAGGTCAGATTTGAGTTTTTGCAGTTATCTCATCCATGATAGGAAATCCGGGACAGGCAGATAATACTATAAAATTTAGATGCGTTAGCCCTGAATACAGATGGGCTATTCATTGACAAACTCTGATTTTAACTCTAATTTTATGATAAATCACTCAACTTTTGGAGTTCCAAAAGTTGAGAAATTCGCCGAGCACCTAAACGGAATGTTAATTTTTCTCTTAATCAACCATATTGTCCGTCCGTTTTAGGTGTTCGGTCAAACATTAGCCGTTCGCCTGTCCCCGCCAGTCGCCAGTTGTAATTAGCGAGTTTCGACTTTTTGCAGGCGACTCAGTTAACTCAGACACGGCAATATTTTTCCTGATGAACAATGTAACCAGATTGTATAAGGAGTATGAATATGGAAGAATATAAATTGATTGAATACGGTAGAGATATTTATCGACGTATCTCGATTCCTCAAGAGTTTATAGATTATGAATTAGAAATTATTATAAAACCTATAAAAAAAAGAAATGTTTCTATTTTTGAAAAATTTTTGAAAGATAAAGAGAAAGTTGCAAAATATAAAGTTATTTCACGGGAAGAGCTTCATGAGAGACAATAGTTTTTTTATTGATACTAATATTTTTGTTTATGCCCTTTTGGAGCCAGATAATTATACAGATAATCATAAACATTGTATATCTACTAAGCTGCTTAATGGAATATATGCTTCGAATGTCTATGTTAGCGTACAAGTTTTAAATGAATTTTATAATGTGTTGTTACGATATGGTTTTAGTGATAGAAGAATACAGACAAAACTAGAACAAATAGTAGATGTTGTTCAAATTACTTCTTTAGATTTGAATGTTGTGAAAAAGTGTTGGTTTATAAAAATGCGGTATAAATTTTCATATTGGGATAGCTTAATAGTTGCATCAGCATTAGAAAGTGATTGCTCAATTCTATATACAGAAGATATGCAGAATGAACAAATAATTGATGGAAGATTGAAAATAGTAAATCCATTTGAAAACGACTAGATGTTGAGTTTTGTAAGGCAATACACTTACATATTCAACGTGTTGCGTTTCGGATGGTTAGTAATCTGATAATTGATTGATTGAAAAAATAACCTCGCATAAACGGCTGGCATCCAGGTAAGGGGCAGAGTTTTTAGTGACCAATGGATAGCGGATAACCTTAATTCCCAATGAAGATAGACTTTCATCCTTAATCCCTCCAGCATATCTGCTGGCCTCAATATCCACCACTACAAAGTTTAGCAACTTGTTTGTGTTCAGGGACAACTTATCCTTTCTCAAGTATTTCAACAGGATTTTGACCTGATCTAAAAGGTTTAATCCCTGCATTTCCGGATCTAATCCTGTATTAGGAATGAATATCTTGGGGCAGGGGTTGCTGGCTATAGCTTCGCTAATGCCCCGGGGCAGGAAATTGGCAATGAGACTGGTATAAAAACTGCCGATAGGGTAGCAGATCAAGCTGGCATCCAGTATCAGGCTTCTGGTTTTTGCGTTAATTTCTGGCTGAACAGGCTGAAGGGAGCTGTTATTTTTTACCAGGTAGATATTTTTCACCCTGGAGCGGATGGGGGGAACTTCTTTGCCTGTTAACAGATGCTGGCCAACTATTTTTTGTCCATTTTCCAGGGTTGCTGCCAGATGCAGGGAACTATCTACCACTGCCTGGACTATTCCCCTGGCATTTACCAGGCGGGAAAATTCTTCAATTGCCCTGTCAATCTTCCGGTTATTTTTTACATATGCCCCGGCAAGGACAAGATTGCCCAGGCTTGGCCTCCGTAACTCAAAATCCGTGGGTAAATTTTGTTTCACTATGCGCAGGTACTCGCAAATATTATCACGGATGGAGCGTGGAACCTTAAGAAAAAGATGGTTTTTGCCACCTGGCAGATCAGCCCAACCCTGCTCGAGCATTTTTGGAGGGAGGTTATTGGGAAAGCGATAAGATAGTAGGGCATGAACTTCAGGCACTCCAGGCACGTTTTTATCTGCCAGAGCCAGAAGTCTGTTACGCAAATCTCCAACTGCAGGCATGGCCAGGGCATGCCTTAATTGGGCCGAGCTACCACCTGAATCAAAGACAGTAATGATGTGGATGGAGTTATGAGTATATTGGATGATTTTCTGACTTAACGGTTTGAGCGCGCTACCTCCACTAAAAAAAAGAATTTTCGGCCCATGTTCCGGGTTTGTTCGCAAGGATTCAATTTTGACTGGATCAGGCTGGATAATTTGTACAGGGTACAACTCGACATTACTCCTTATTTTTGATAAGTATACTCAACTTTCGGAGTTGCGGAAAGCACGTTTTCTTCCATGCTGGACAAAGG
>CAJXJU010000292.1 GCA_913055195.1 uncultured Desulfohalobiaceae bacterium
CTGTCCCTGAAGTTTGGTTGAAATTGGTGGTTTCCCGCTACTGGCGGATGCACCCTTCCTACCATCCCTCTACCCTGGGACGATGAAAATAAAATTCAACCCTTCGGTTAATTGCTCTATTAGCTTCAGAAGTATTGGGCACAAGTGGCCTGGTGCCTGCATAGCCCACAGCCTTGAGTCGTGATGGGTTAATGCCACCTTTCTCTACAATATATCTCAAAGCTGCTGCTGCCCTGGCCGCTGACAATTCCCAATTGGAAGGATATTTAGCTGAACGCACAGGTACATCATCAGTATGTCCACGCACGATTACGTCAAAATTGTGTTCTTTGAGCAACTTTATCACATGATCCAGTATTTTTTTTGCACCAGGCTTGAGTTCTGCACTGCCAGGATCAAACATCATTCCGCTATCAACCCGAATCAACACACCTTCATCGTCAGGAGCAATGTCCACATTCTTTTTTAACTCCTGATCCTGATCAATCATGGCCTTAATCTTCAGTATCATGCCCAACAATAATCTGGAATCCTTATCCAGAGCTACATTTTTGCGCTCATACTGAGATGGAGAAAAGGCTATGTAATCAGCCTGTTTCCTCATAACCTGGACTCCAAAGGCCTCTTTTATTGAACCCATCATGTCCTGAAACTTCTGAATATCCATGTTGGCAAAAGATAATAAAAGGACAAAAAAAGTCAGAAGCAAAGACATTAAGTCTGCAAAAGTGGCCAGCCACCCTGGCAATCCTTCAGGACATTTAACTTCTTCTTGTTGTCTTGCCATCTATTACTCTCTGATTATGACTATCCCGCTACTGGCGGATGCACCCCTATTCCTCTACCTTACGCAAGGCAGGCGCCAGAAATGATTCCAGCTTTTCTTTAATAATACGTGGATTTTCCCCTCTTACAATAGAAAGAATCCCCTCAACAGCTATTTCCATAAATAAAATTTCCTCAGCGCTCCTGACTTCTAATTTTTTTGCTATAGGTAAAAATACAACATTAGCCAGGACTGCACCATAAAAAGTTGTCAAAAGCGCAACTGCCATTGCCGGACCAATGGATGTGGGATCATCCAGATTTTGTAGCATATTGACCAGCCCAATTAATGTACCAATCATTCCAAAGGCCGGTGACATAGTGCCCATAGAATTAAAAATTTCCTGCCCCATAGCGTGACGTTGCTTCATAAAAGCAATTTCGACCTCCATAACGGAACGAATAGTTTCCTCCTCTGTACCATCAGCAGCCATTAGCACGCCTTTCTTCAAAAAAGGATCGTCAACTGGAGCCTTTTCCAGGGCCACCAGACTCGCCTTTCTAGCGATGTCAGCCAGGCCTACAATAGTTTTAATCATCTCTTTGGGGTCTGATGGTTTGGCAAAGAAAGCCTTTAACATAATTTTTATGGAACCAAATACCATACTCATAGGAAACATAATAAATGTAACAGCAATAGTACCAAACACAACAATCAAAACTGATGGAATATCAAAAAAAGCTTTCAGGCTTCCACCTAAAAAAATCGACCCTACAATCAGGCCAAAGGCTAATAACATTCCAATTAAGGTACCTATATCCATAGTTCATCCTCAACATCAATTAACCGCTGGAGATTTCACTTTAATCTCGTCTCTATCAAGATAAAAGCAAACATCTCGCATAAAATCATCTACTTTGTACAGAGCGGAACCCATTTTGATTTCAACGCCAGGTCTTACCTCTCCCGGACACACAACTTTTGCTTTTTTATTAAAATCACTTTCTATCTTTGACCACAAATCATCTTTTTTCTTTTTATATATTTCAAACTTTTTTTCTGCCAGTTGAAGTTTTTGCCCATACTCTTCTTCATATTCATCACCCTTCTGCACCAATGCCTTTAAATGAGCTATATCTTTCTCAAGATCGTAAAGACTTTGCTCTATCTCCAATACTTCCCTATACAAAAGGGCATCATATCCCAGAATCAAGGAAGTTTTTGTTCCCATGCCTCCCCCCAATTGCTTTTCTACATACACAAGTCCTGATGAACAAACATTACCTCCCATGAGTTTGCCTTTTATCATTATATAATTCCCTACGTAAAGTGTACTATGCAAGCATAAGCCGTCTATAATCAATTTTTTATGCACCACCAGTTCAGCCATTTCACAAAAAGGAGTACGCAAATTTTCTCCAACTTTTATTTTACCCTGATTAGCACCCTTTATGCCACCTTCAATCACAATAGAACCACCCGCTTCTACTCTTGCTCCTTCAACCAGGCCCTTAACACGTATATTGTTGGCCCTGATTTCAAATGCAGAGCGTACAGTACCATGTACTATCATATCACCTACAAAATAGATATTGCCAGTATGAAAATCAACATCTCTACGGACATTTAAAACAGTCTTAACAGCAATTTTACCATCATAATAAAAAACATACCCATTGGCCGTTGCTATAAGTTGATTTTCATTTTGTGGATTTACAGCACAATTAGGCCCAATGGGAAATTTTTTTTGATCATAAATAAAATTCTGATCATATTGATCAACTTCCTCAGGAGCTATTTCCTTCCATTCGGCAATGACCTGGCCATAGATAACATTCTGCACATAGCCAAGGTTATAGTGATCAACTTTACCACTTTCTATTTCCCTGGGCTTTAAATTTTGAAAGTCAAAATATGGATCAAAATAATGATGAAGATAATAAGGCATAATTTTAAGATGGCAAAATGGTTATCAATTCATCTTTACTATCAAGAATATCAAAAAAATGTAATAAATTAACCAGCTTAAGCGTTTTTACTACCTGCTGGGAGGGCGCAAGCAAATAAAACTTTTTGTTACTTTGTTTCACTCTATTGTTGGTAGCCACTAAAAAACCAATGCCAGAGCTATCTAAAAAATCTATATTTTTCAAATCAATCACCAGAATATCCCAATCATCAAGGAAAAGTTCCTCTATCCTGGACTTAAGCTCTTCCACTATCTCCAGGGTCAACTCACCCTGAAAAATTACCATTAACAATCTTCCCTGTTTCTTTATTTGCAAACTTTCCACTTCCCCTCTCCTATG
>CAJXJU010000293.1 GCA_913055195.1 uncultured Desulfohalobiaceae bacterium
CAGAGAATGACTACAGTTACCGGTCAGAATTCAATGGGTAAAACGCCAAATGGACCTGGCATGACCCTTACTCCAAGTCAGGTCAGCGTCTTAACTCTGGGCTGAAATTTTTTTTGGAAAAGGAGAATTTATGATGTCTGAAAATAAGCAACAGGATGGCCTTGAGGTATATATTCATCCAGATGCTGATTTTGTGTTTCGCGAAGTGTTTGGTGTATATGTTGGTGCTGGTGAAGTTGTGATTGAATTTGGTAATTATCAAAGAATTGATTCCAGAAAGGTTGTTATTTCAGATCGAATAGTTATGACAATAAATAGCGCGTATAAATTAATGCAGCACATGGAAGATGCATTGCAACAGGCTCAGGCAAAAATGCAGGAGTTGCTAAAGCAAAATAGTTAAAATAATCTGGTAAGGAGTAAAATCATGGGTGGCAAAGTTTATTTTACAATGCTCAGGAAAGATGAGGCAAAGGCCAAGGAGATTTTTTTCCAGCTTAGAAATTATGGTTTAAATCCACAGGGGCATTTCTGGAAGGATGATTTGAAAAATATGGCCTGGGCTGCTTCACGAAATGATTTACAGGATACCCGGACAAAGGCCTGGTTAATTTATGGCCAGAAGGAAGACTGGTTTTCACCTTCCATAAGGCAGGGGCTTAGTCTGCTTTTTTTATGTAAGCGTCCGGACCTTAATGTCATTGTTCTTACCTCTGACAAGGATGGCCTGACAGGAGAAGATTTGCCTTTTGTCTGGAGCGGTGTTCATCTGGTGGGTTTAAGTGAAGGATTTGTGCCTAAGGTAGTGGCTAAGGTGCATTTGCCAGCCAAAAAAAGGAATTTACCCTATCGAGTTGTGCCACATCCTGTGCCTGGCCTGGGTTTGTGGATGGAAGTTGCACCGTCTGAAGGGGAATGGCAGGGAATTTTAATAGGAGCAAGAAAGGCTGAGATTAAACATCTGGGAATAGGTGAAGAGGGGAGGTTGCCAGAAAAAAGTACTCTGGAATATCCAGTAAGGGATATGAAAATAGAAGTGGAAGGTCAGGAGTTTGTGGCCTGGGCCGTTCAAAACAGGTTAAACCAGGGTGTGTCTGCTTTTGTTAATTTGACTGACGCGCCAGAAGAGATGGTTTTTGGCCCGTGGAACAATGAGAAGCCCGAAATATACAATTTGCCACTTTGCTAGCGGTTTAAGATGATAATAAAAAAGATTTTTGTTTTTTGCCTGATCATTGCGTGCCTGTCTGGCTGCATGAAACTGCAAGAGTTATTTTTCTCAGGGGGAGAATGCTTTTGCCTTGATCACAATCAGACCAGAGGACTGGATGAAAAGCATATCCAGCTTAAGCTCAAACAGGGGCTTATGCTGGGATACTGGCAGAAAATTCAGTCAGGATTGATTAAAGAAAATGAAAAGGAATTTTATAAAACATTAGGCCCACAGATTTTAAGTGTTGAAAATTTGCGCTATTTTAATGGTAAAGGGTTTGGTCAGGTTTGTGCAAAAGCAAAAGTTTTTCTGGAACCGCAAATATGGAGGCAATACAGAGGCCAGGACTATGTTCTGGAAAAATTTTGCTTTTACAAACCTGATTTAAAAGTAAAAGATTTGCCATTAAAGGCAAGGCAGGCAGCTTTAAAGCGATTAATCAAAAAATATTTTCCTCCCTGTCAGGATATGTCTCTGGCAGAAATACGCAGGGCCGTGATTGGGACCTGTGTTGAAAACGCTGTTTTTGATTTTGAGAAAAAAACAATTTGTTTTGATTATAAGGCCAGGATTGTGCCAGCCCTGTTACGGAAAGGAAAAAAACAGGTCTTTGCTTTGCCTGAGTTGACCAAAAAACAACCTGAAGGCCACCTTAAAAAATTTAAGCTGGAGTTAAAAGATAAAGATGTTGGCGATATTTTGCCTGAATATGGTCAGCATCTGGTTGTGCAGCTTGGCTCAGAAGGAAAGGGCATTGCAACTGTTAATGAAAGTGGTGCAACAGCATATTTTAAATGTTTATGTGGAGAAGATTTTGATTTAACAATTTGCCTTTATCATAAAGTTGATTTAAATTTTGGTTTTTTTACAAAAATTTTAAAGCCTTTTGAGTTGCGTTATGATAATTATAAAAAGGATGAATTAGAAATTCATTTGCAAAAGGACCAGGGTGGGCCATTAAAGACGGTTTTTATTATGGGTGATAATGAAATTGAGATGGATGATTTTTATCTGGCTGCTAATTATAATGAGTATCGTTTTGTGAAGAAAGGAAATAGCTTGCGTATTTTCAGTAATGGAAAATATGTGACAACATTTTTTACAGATGGTAAAGGACTGAAGATGATTTCAGTACGTTTAAATAGAGGTGATATTTTGTATAATATTGTATGTGAATCAAAACCAATGTAATAGGCTGTGAAACAATGAAAATAAGACATTTGCATGGCTTTCTGGGGTTTATGATATTTATCGGTATAATTTTTTGTTCTGTAGCTATTGCAAGGGAGCAGAAAATCAAGATTGGATATCTGGAAGCAGGGCCTTTTTGGGCTTATGAAGGAATATATAATGCCTTTAAAAATAGTTTGAAGGAAAAGGGATGGGGAGATAAGGTAAAATTTCCTGCTGATGCTCATTTTAGTCCTGGCTGGGAGCCTGAGCATATACCCGAGTATAAACAGAGGGGCAGAGAGTTAATGGAAAGAGAAGATATTGATTTTATAGTTTCTATGGGAACGGCAGCTACCGCGGCTATATTAAAGGTCAATAATGGCAAAAAACCAATCCTGGCTATGGGAGTTGCTGATCCGATTAAATCTGGTTTTATAAAAAGCTTTCATGATTCAGGTATTGATAATTTTACAATCAGGGTCGTGCCGAATAGATGGAAAATAATGTTTGAAATTTTTTATGATGTGGTGAAATTTAAAAGATTGGGGATTATGTATGTAGATACTGAAAATGGTAGGGTCTATGGAAATGTGTTGGAAGCAAGAGAGGTTGCAAACGAAAAAGGATTTGAATTGATTGAATATAATAAAATTACTACAGCAGAAAGCTTAGATGAGTGTGAAA
>CAJXJU010000294.1 GCA_913055195.1 uncultured Desulfohalobiaceae bacterium
CGGATTTGTTTCGGATTTCGATATTCGGATTTCGAATTTCTCAACTTTCGGAACTTCGAAAGTTGAGTTATTTGAACTTTAGGCTAAAAAATGGGCCAGGGGGCAGTCAGAACAAAGGGGTTTTTTCTTCAGACACCATTTTTTGGCTGTGCGTACAATCAGGGCATGGAATTCATTGTAAAGTTGTACGTCCGGGGGCAGGACATCCATAAAAAAAGAACGCAATTCCTCATAAGTTATGTCTTCCACCACCAGGCCGTGGCGGTTGAACATTCTTCTCGTGTAAGCATCAACCACAAAAGTTGGTTTGTTAAGGGCATAGAGGAGAATGGAGTCAGCGGTTTCCGGACCAATTCCATTTACCTGCAATAATTTTGGTCTAAGCTCCTGTAACTTCTGTTTTTTGAGCAGGTCAAAGTTCAGGTCGCATTCATAGTATAAGAAGTTGAGAAAATTTTTTAGTCTTTTTGCTTTGATTCGGTAGTAGCCTGCTGGACGGATAAGCTGGGTTAAGTGTTGCTCGGGTAGAGAGTAAAGTTTCTCTGGTTTAAGTAAGTTTTCCTGTTTTAAATTAAAAATAGCCTTTTCTACATTCTGCCAATTGGTGTTCTGAGTTAAAATAGCGCCTATTGCCACTTCAAATGGCGTTTCCCCTGGCCACCAATGGCTTGGGCCTAGCGCACTGGATAGGGTGCTGAAGATGTTTAAAAGAATGGTTTGACGGTTCATTATTCCCAGATCAGGCATGACCATTCACTTTTGTGTCTTAACTGCGGTTCAGGTAGCCCCAGTTTTTTATAGGCATTAACCACTTCCTGTTCCTGTTCTATCAAAATACCTGATAAAATAAGTTTGCTGTCTGTATGCAAATGACTGAGTATCTGTGGGGCCAGATTAATAAGTGGCCGCGCAAGGATATTGGCTAGAATAAGGTCAAATTTTTCCCCCCTATTTGTTTGCTGTATGCTGCCCGGGATGCATTTAAACTTTTGTTCAACTTTATTTTGAATAATATTTTCCTGAGCATTGTCTATGGCAACCTGGTCAATGTCCAGACCAATACCGGTCAACCCCAATCTGGCACAGGCAATGCCTAAAATTCCTGAACCAGTTCCCAGATCCAGGAAATTCTGGCCCGACTTTATTTTTCCCTGGTCAAAAATTGTGACGATGGCTTCCAGGCAAAGGGTTGTTGTGGCATGATGTCCTGTCCCAAAGGCCATTTTGGGCTCAATAAAAATTGGAATGAGGTCAGGATGGTTATTTTTTTTCCAGGAAGGCAGAATAATAAATTGGTCCAATATCTTTATGGGTGTGAAAAATTGTTTCCAGCTTTCTGTCCAGTCCTGGTTTTCCTCTTGCTGTAGGTTAACTTTTAGAGGGGGGAATTTACTTTTGATCAAGGCGGTAAATTCATTAGCCCGGACTGTATTTGCAAAATAGACAGTAAAATTTATCTCATGGTTTAGCTCTGTTTCTTCCCAGCCCCACTTTACATGTTCGAAAAGAAAACCCTGGACAGATTCAGCCAGGGTTTTAGGGCAGATGATATTTATAGCTAAAAGTTTATTTTCCACGGGCCTGGTACCTGGCTAATTGTTTTTCAAGTTTGCGGCTGGTTGCAGTTAGTATATAGCATACAATAAAATAAAGTACTGCAATGGCAAGAAAAATTTCCGTGGGCGCAATCAGGGTCCTGTTGTTGACCTGGGTTGCGGCTCTGGTGAGTTCGTTGACACCTATAATATAGGCCAGAGATGTGTCCTTGGTCAGGCTGACAAACTGGTTGACAAAAGAAGGAATCATATTGCGCATGGCCTGAGGCAGGATAACATAGCGCATGGCCTGATAATGAGAAAGGCCTGAACCTCTGGCTGCTTCCATTTGTCCTCTGGGCAAACCCTGCACTCCTGCCCGGACAATTTCGGCAATATAGGCGCTGGTAAAGACAATAAAGGATATCAGGGCGCTGGTAGCTTCTGGCAGGCTTTGCCCCAGAAGGATTGGAGCCAGAAAGTAAAACCAGAATATAACCATGAGCAGGGGAGTTCCTCTGATGATTTCAATATAGACAATGGCTATCCATTTAAGCCAGGGTCTGGAGGATAGGCGCATTAGACCGAACACCAGTCCCAGCCAAAAAGCGCCAAAGATACCGCCAATGGCCAGGAGAATGCTCATGGCGAGGCCCCCAAGAGGCCCCTGTGGGTAGGCGCCTATTAAGAAGTAATCAAGATTATTCCAGACAACATCCCAATGCACTAAAACTACCTCGCTTTAATATTTTATGGTCCTCAGGAAATGTTTGTTATATTGGGTGACAACCAGGGAAATAATCAAAGAGATACAAATGTAGATCACAGTCGATATAGTAAAGGCTTCAAAGCCATGAAACGTATAGGATTCAATTTGTCTGGCCATATAAGTCAGTTCCATGACTCCAATGGTCATGACCAGAGAAGAGTTTTTAGTTAAATTCAAGAATTGAGAAATAAGCGGTGGAATAATTATGCGAAAGGCCTGGGGTAGAATGACATAACGCATGGCCTGAATAAAACTGAGACCACAGGCCCTTGAAGCTTCTAATTGAGTTCTGGGAATGGAAAAGATGCCGGAGCGAATCTCTTCGGCAATAAAGGCGGAAGTATAAACAGTTAATGAGATGACTCCTGCGGCAAATTCAAAGTCCCGGGCATAAAGCCATTCATTTACAGCTTTAGGCAGAATTGCGTCAGAACCAAAATACCAGAAAAATATTTGAACGAGTAAAGGAGTGTTACGAAAGAACTCTGTGTAAGCAAGACTGAACCATTCCAGCGGTTTAAACTTTGATAGTCTGAATACCGCTATGATAGTGCCCACGATTAAAGATAAGACAATAGATATGGCAGATATTTTTAAAGTGGTGATAAGACCTTCCACAATCCATTGGCCGTATTCACCACTTAATACCAGCTTCCAATCAAATTGATAATGCAAGGCTTTAACCTCTTTGTCTATTTTTATTGAGTCGCCTGCAAAAAGTCGAAACTCGTAAATTACGGCTAGCGGGGACAGGCGA
>CAJXJU010000295.1 GCA_913055195.1 uncultured Desulfohalobiaceae bacterium
GAGCGTTGTGACAGTTGTAACTATTTGAAATTATTAGCCGTTCGCCTGTCCCCGCCATCTGTAAATTGCGAGTTTTGACTTTTTGCAGGCGACTCTTCCTGAGGAGGTAAACAAATGGTTGAAAATAAACAGCTGGCCATTCTTTTTCCTGGACAAGGTTCTCAAGAGCCTGGCATGGGCAAAGACCTGGCTGAGTACTGGTCAGATGCTATGGATTTATGGAAACTGGGTGAAAAAATATCTGGCTATCCTTTGCGCGAAATTTTCTGGGACGGTAATGCAGAAGATATGGCCCAGACCAGATACTTGCAGCCAGCCATGACCGTTGTCAACCTGAGTCTATGGATGTTTATTCAAAAAAAACAAGCCCCTTCTCCTCTTTTCATGGCCGGACACAGTCTGGGTGAATTTTCCGCTCTGTGTGCCAGCAAAGTTCTGAACATTGAAGAAACTCTCAAATTAGTCTCTCTACGCGGTCGCCTCATGGCTGAAGCTGATCCCGAAGGCAAAGGAAAAATGGCGGCCATTTTGAAACTAAAACAGGAAATAGTAGAAGAACTGGTACAGGAAGTACACCAGGAAACAGGTCAAATTATCCTGGTCGCCAACTACAACACCCCTGCCCAATTTGTGGTCAGTGGAACTATAGACGCAGTTGATCTAGTTGTAAAAAAAGTTAAAAAACAAAAAGGCCGAGCAGTAGTTCTTCCAGTAAGCGGAGCTTTTCACAGCCCTATGATGGAGGAAGCAGCCCAGGAGTTAGCCACTTTTATGGCTAAACTTGAGTGGAGTGCCCCAAGGGTACCTATATATTTTAACGCCACAGGACAAAAAGAGATTGATCCAGCAAAGATAAAACAAATTATGTCCAGGCAAATGACCTCTTCTGTTTATTGGATTCAAATCATTCAGGCCATTTTCTCTGATGGTGGTAACCACTTTGTGGAAATAGGTCCCAAAGGCGTGTTGTCTCGCATGGTGGGACAAATTCTGGCTGAGGACAAAGACAAAATAGAAGTTAAATCCGTTGCTACTTTAGAGGATACTAAATATGAATTCTAAGGGGTAATGGTATGGGGTATGGGGTAAGGGATAAGGGAAGACATAAGACGCTTTCGTTATTAAATATTGAACTTTGAAGAAGGATTGTCAGATGCGTGCCAGAGAATATATTCGAAACACACTCAAACAAATTATTACTGCCAGAGGACTTAACTGGCCTGAAAAGGTCAGCTTAGAGCCACCCAAAGAAAAAAAATTTGGTGACCTTGCAACAAATATTGCCCTTGTTACCAGCGCTTATGCTAAACAGAGGAAGCAAAATCCCAGGCAATGGGCAGAAATTTTAAAGGACGAACTTCTAAGCCTCTGCCCTGAGCTTGAAAAAATAGAAGTAGCTGGCCCTGGCTTTTTAAACTTTTTCTTTAAAGCGAATTTCTGGCATGAGGTTGTCAAAAATGTTTTTAAACAAAAAGACGATTATGGCTCTTCAAATTCAGGACAGGGCAAGAAAGTGCAGGTTGAATACGTTTCAGCCAATCCTACCGGCCCTTTGCACATCGGCCATGGCCGGGGCGCTGCTGTTGGCGATTCCCTGACGCGAATTATGCGTTTCACAGGTTTTGATGTGCACACTGAATACTATTTAAATGATGCTGGCCGTCAGATGCGTCTTCTGGGTCAATCAGTATGGATCAGATACCAACAGCTCTGCGGCCTGTCAGTTTCCCTGCCAGAAGATTGCTATCAAGGAGAATACATAAAAGATATTGCTGAAGAAGTTTTAAATACTCATAACCAGAAGCTTTTATCCATGCCTGAACAGGACGCCATAGCCCTGTGTCAGGAAAAGGCCATGAATTCCATCCTGGAAGGGATCAAAAAAGATCTGGAAAATTTCCGGGTAGAACATCAGGTCTGGTTCTCTGAAAAAAGTCTTGTTGAACAAGATGAGGTAGAAAAAACTCTTGCCTATCTCAAAGACAAAGGTCTCATCTATGAGCAAGATGGCGCATTATGGTTTAAGACAACACAGTTTGGAGACGATAAAGACCGTGTTTTAAAAAAGTCAGATGGATTTCTAACCTATTTTGCTTCTGATATAGCATACCATAAAAACAAATTTGAGCGTGGTTTTGACCTGGTAATAGATATCTGGGGAGCAGATCATCACGGCTATGTGCCCAGGATGAAGGCTGCTGTGCAGGCCCTTGGTAAAGATAAGGAGAGTTTACAGGTTATTCTGGTGCAACTGGTTAATTTACTGCGTGAAGGCGAACCAGTAGCCATGTCAACACGAGCCGGGGAATTTGTTACCCTGGCAGAAGTCTGTGAGGAAGTGGGAGTTGACGCGGCCAGATTTATCTTTTTAACCCGCAAAAGCGACAGTCATCTGGATTTTGACCTGGAAGTGGTCAAGAAAAAATCTCTGGACAATCCAGTCTATTATGTTCAATACGCACATGCGCGCATTTGCTCACTAATGCAAAAGGCCAGAGAAAAAAACATTAACATTGACCAGGACATGGATGAATTGCTTCCACTTTTAAACACAGAAGAAGACATGGCTATCTTAAAACATCTGGACCAATTTTCTGATATTTTAAACACCTGCGCCAGGACATTAAGTCCTCACCATTTAAGTTATTACCTGCAGGAACTAGCTGGTCTTTTACATCGCTATTATACTGTCCACCCTGTGCTTAATGCGGAAAGCCATCTGCTCATTCAGGCCAGAATAGTACTTTTTCAGGCAGTTGCTCAGGTGCTCAAAAACGGATTAACTCTTCTGGGAGTTAGTGCTCCTCAAAGGATGTAGCTTATTGAAGATATCGAATATCGAAACTCGAATAAGCGAGGGGCCTGATGGGCAATAAAAGTACATCTAAAAAAAGTCCATCCAGAAAAAAAAAGACAGGTAACATCAAGTTCAAACTGGAACTTGGCCTGGCAGGTCTTATCTATCTGGGGATATTTATAGTTCTGGGCATGGTGTGGGCATTTATCCTTGGCGTTTATATTGGTCGTGGTCACCAGCCCGAAGAGGTAGTCCC
>CAJXJU010000296.1 GCA_913055195.1 uncultured Desulfohalobiaceae bacterium
TTCAAACAGATAAAGTTACAGAAAGGTGTCTGCCACGTACATTACATATTTGTATCATGGACGATGAAAATATTATCAGCAATGAAGAAATTGTTACTTTTGATAGTGCATCTGACTCTATGGAAGAACGCAAACGTATAGTCATGCTTGTTCTTAAAAAAGGCAATTATGATAAAAAGAAGACATATCATTTAGTGTTACGTGATGCTGAAACCAGAATTGAGTATGAGCGTATTCCAGTAAATATTGACTTATTTGCCTGTAATGATTTTTAATTATTTTTCAGTTTAAATGGAGCCTGCTATGACCAATAAAATAGAAATGCAAGCGGATCTTGATGCCCTCCTTAATGAGCATTTCAGAGGCAAAGTTGTCAGGAAAGATTTAACCAAATTACTCAAAGAAGGTATTAATGTCCCTGTTTATGTTCTTGAATATCTCCTGGGACTTTATTGTGCTTCTGATGATGAGGAAATTATTCAGGATGGAATAAAAAGCGTCAAGGATATTCTTTCCCAAAATTATGTTCGCCCGGATGAAGCTGAAAAAATAAAGTCTGTTATCCGTGAACGCGGTAGTTATAAAATTATAGATAAGGTGTCAGTCAAACTGAATGAAAGAAGAGATGTCTATGAAGCCTTTTTGTCTAATCTTGGCGTGAAGGGTGTTGAAATTTCCGATAACATTGTGAAAAAATTTGAAAAGCTTTTAGTAGGCGGAATCTGGAGTATTATTTCTATCAATTATTTTCATGAAGAAGGTCAAAAAGGCTCTCCTTTTAGTATTTTTGAGTTAAAGCCCATTCAGATGCCCAACATGGATATGGAGTCTTTATTTGAAGGCCGTAGATTTTTTACCGAAGAGCAGTGGATAGATGTGCTTTTACGCTCTACTGGGATAGAACCAACAGTCATTGAGGAACGGGTGAAGTGGCATTTTCTGGCCCGGCTGATTCCTCTGGTTGAAAACAATTATAATCTCTGTGAACTTGGTCCGCGTGGCACTGGTAAAAGTCATATTTATAAGGAGATAAGCCCCTATAGTATTCTGGTCTCTGGGGGTCAGACAACAGTGCCGAATTTGTTTTATAATATGAATACCCATAAAGTTGGCCTTGTTGGTTTATGGGATACAGTGGCCTTTGACGAAGTGGCAGGTATTCGTTTTAAGGATAAGGACGGCGTTCAGATTATGAAAGACTATATGGCTTCGGGTTCATTTGTCAGAGGAAGGGATCAGATTAATGCCAATGCCTCGATGGTATTTGTGGGTAATATTAATCAAAGCGTAGAAACATTAGTAAAAACAAGCCATTTATTTGCCCCCTTTCCTGAAGCCATGATTGATACTGCATTTTTTGATCGTATTCATTGTTATATCCCTGGCTGGGAAATCCCAAAGATGCGGCCAGAAATGTTTACCAACCAATATGGTTTGATTGTGGATTATCTGGCTGAATTTTTGCGGGAAATGCGCAAGAAAAATTTTGCTGATGCCATAGATAAATATTTTAAACCTGGAAATAATCTCAATCAAAGGGATGTTATAGCTGTCAGAAAAACCGTTTCAGGCCTTTTAAAGTTGTTATATCCTGCGGAAGATTATGATAAAAATGCCGTAGAAAAGTGCCTTAGATATGCCCTTGAATGCCGTCGCAGAGTAAAAGAACAACTCAAAAAACTGGGTTGCATGGAATTTTATGATGTTCACTTCAGCTTCATTGATAATGAGACAAGAGAAGAGCATTTTGTAAGCGTGCTTGAACAGGGTGGTGATGCATTAATCCCTGAAGGGCCATTAAAACCTGGAACTTTGCATACAGTGGCCTGTGGGACAAATGGACTGCTTGGTCTGTATAGGCTGGAACTGCAAGTTGTCTCAGGTAGTGGCAAACTTTCTATCTCAGGCGTTGGTTCCAGTTCGCAGGCTAAAGAAGCCATCAAAATAGCATTTGATTATTTTCGGGCACATGCTGCAAGAGTCAGTGCTTCTTCTAAGCCGGGAGAGCGGGATTATCACCTGCATATAGTTGAGTTGCACAATACAGGCCCGGCCCCGACTTTGACCTTGAGTAGCTTTATAGCCTTTTGTTCAGGTCTTTTGGGCAAACCAGTTCAAAGCAGCCTGGTTATTCTTGGAGATATGAGTCTGGGCGGCAATGTAATCCCCGCGGAAGACCTGGCTGCCAGTTTGCAGGTTGCATTTGATTCCGGAGCCAAGAGGATTTTAATCCCCATGAGCAGCGTTAAAGACATTCCTTCCATCCCTGGCGAGTTGTTCGCCAAATTTCAAACCAGTTTCTATTCTGATCCTGTAGATGCAGTATTTAAGGCCCTGGGGGTTGAGTAAGTTTTTTAGTTTCAGGGCGTTAATTACTTTATTCCGAACTATTTAGTTTAACCAGAATAACTATTTTCAATAATACCCGTATATTAATTTATTACCTGCTTTTAGCAAAAATTTAATACCTGCCACCTTAATTTTTTTGAAAAGTCAGAAAGTTGAGTGAGTTAATATCAAAAGGCCCCACTTATGAGGGTTTTTTTATGCCTTCTTTTCTTTTTTCTGCCAATAAATCAGCAATCCACCGGCTATTATTGTCATTACCAGAAGCGATAGCAAACATATTATCAAGGCCATCTGTTCACTCCTTGTTTTTCGTTATATTTTTGATTGTTACCGTCAAAATTAGTCCAAATGTGCTTATGAAAAATCCTATTATGCTCTGTCCGGTATCGCTCGTTATCGCTCCAAATATACAACTCCCTAGTGCCGCTATCCATGCGTAATAAAATCCTTCTATCACCTCTTTTATTATTTGTATCCTGGCTTTCTGAATCTTTTTTATCAACTCCTTCCTCTTAATCATGATTAACCATCCAGACAGGAAAAAGCAACCTTTTCTCTGGTCGTTTTTCTCGCCTGTTTTTTGTTTCTGGTGTGCTGGTTCAGCGTGAATAGAAATGGGACATCCATGATTCGCCTGCAAAAAGTCCCTTTTTGCAGGCAATGTTGAATGTTGAATGCTG
>CAJXJU010000297.1 GCA_913055195.1 uncultured Desulfohalobiaceae bacterium
ATTATAGGCTAAGGGCGAAGGGGTAAGGGGTAAGGGGTAAGGGGTAAGGATTAAGGGGTAAGGAGTAGAGGGGTAAGTGAAAAAAAAGTATTTACTCAGGCCAGGATGCAAGGTTAATCTGTATTTGAATATAATTTCCAGGCTGGATAATGGTTATCACCTGCTGGAATCTTTGTTCTATCCATTAACAACACCTTTTGATGAGCTATCCATCGAGGTTACTACGGGGAAAGAGTTCACGCTTAAATGTTCTGATCCTTCGCTTACAAACGAAAATATTCTGGAAAAGGCCTATCTTGCTTATGGCGGGAGAACTGGCTTCTGGCCGGGGTTAAATATCTATTTGCGCAAGAAAATTCCCATAGGTGCAGGACTTGGGGGAGGTAGTTCAGACGCGGCATGTCTATTGAAATTTTTAAACTCATTGGCGGCAGCCGCCGGAAATATGGCTTTCTCGCAAGAGGATTTGCTTGCCCTGGGAACAGAGGTGGGGGCTGATGTTCCCTTTTTCATTCTCAATTCACCGGCCTGGGTAACAGGAATCGGGGATAAGTTACGTCCTGAAAAAGTAAGTCTGGCAGGATGGTATGCTCTTTTAATTTGCCCCAAAATACATATATCTACTGCATGGGCTTACCGCGCCTGGGATAAAAAACAAAAAAAAGATTACCTCTTGACAGGAGCTGGGAGGGAGGATAATAGAACGTCCTTCACAAGGACGTTTGTTCTTTATAATAGTTTTGAGCAGGTCGTGCTCCGTGAGTTCAGGCAATTGTATGATTTGAAATTGACGATGATAAGAAATGGAGCCAGTGCTGTTGTTCTAAGCGGATCAGGCTCAAGCATGATGGCTTTTTTTAGACGAGCAGAACTTCAGGAGCAAGCCAGCCTTATTTTGAATCAACTTTCCATACCTTTCTATAAGTATCATTTCTAATAAGGACAGATATGGAATCTGTCCCTACAAATGCTGGGGCGTCGCCAAGTGGTAAGGCAACGGGTTTTGGTCCCGTCATTCGAGGGTTCGAGTCCTTCCGCCCCAGCCAATTTTTTTTAAAGAGGAAAAAATGCCCAGGCATGGAGAATTAAAAATTATCACCGGGACTGCTAATCCTTCGCTTGCAAAAGGGCTTTGCGACCATTTGGGCATGCAATTAAGTCCAACCATGGTGACTACATTCAGTGACGGTGAGATACGGATAGAGATTGGAGATAATGTACGTGGTGATGATGTCTTTGTGGTCCAGTCAACTTGTGCTCCTGTGAATCATAACCTCATGGAGCTCTGTCTGATGCTTGATGCTCTGAAGCGCGCCAGTGTAGGCCGGGTGACTGCTGTGGTTCCTTATTATGGTTATGCCCGTCAGGATCGTAAGGTTGTGCCCAGGGTTCCCATCAGCGCTAAGTTGGTGGCCGATTTTATTACAATTGCTGGCGTCAATCGGTTATTAACCGTTGACCTTCATGCTGGACAGATTCAGGGTTTTTTTAACATTCCCGTAGATAATTTGTATGCCGCTGAAGTACTTCTGGATTATATGCGTCAATTTGATGGCGATGTAGTGGTGGTCTCCCCTGATGCAGGGGGAACGGAGCGAGCTAGAGCCTATGCAAAGCGTTTAGGTGCAGGTCTGGCTATTATAGATAAGCGGAGAGACGCACCCAATAAGGCGGAGGCCATGCGTATCATCGGAGACGTGCAGGATAAAACGGTCATAGTCCTTGATGATATGATTGACACTGCCGGGACAATGGTTGCAGCGGGTAAGGTATTGGCTGAAAATGGAGCCAGGGAAGTTTACGCTTGTGCCACGCACGCTGTTTTGTCAGGCGCAGCAGTAAGCAGATTGGAAGAGTCTGTTTTTAAAGAGATTATTGTTACAGATACTATTCCTTTGAGTGAAAAGGCCAAACAGTGTTCAAAATTTAAAGTAATTTCTGTAGCCAGCCTCCTGGCCAAGGCTATTCACAATATTCATACTGAATCATCTGTTAGTGTGTTATTTTCACACTAATAACATATTATTATACCCTAAACTTTTCATTGAGGAGAAGAGAAATGTCAGAGATGATTAATCTGCAGGTTGAAATGAGGACAGAAAAGGGCAAGGGAGCAAGCCGAAAGCTTCGCGTTCAGGGATTTGTTCCTGCGGTTTATTATGATGCCAAAGGTGAAAATATTCCTCTTCAGGTTCGTTCTACTCCTTTTCGTAAAGCATGGGAGCAGGCTGGTTCCACTAAGGTAGTTGAGCTTGAAATTGCAAATGGGGACAAGATTGAAAAACGACCGGCTCTTATCTGGGCAGTGGATAAACATCCATTTAAGTCTATACTTATCCATGTTGACTTCTATGGCGTGGACCTGGAAAAAGAGATTACATTACAGGTTCCTGTAGAGGTTGTTGGTAAGGCTAAGGGAGTTGAGGCCGGTGGCACTCTTGAAGTTTACAGGGATCATTTAGAGGTTACCTGTTTACCTACCCATATACCAGAACATATCACCATTGATGTTACAGACCTGGACATCAATCAAAATTTACACATTAATGAATTAGCTCTTCCTGAGGGTGTAAAAGTTCTTTTTGAAGAAAATTTTGCTGTGGTAGGTGTTGTAGAACCTTCTGGCTCTGCTGAGGAAGCCGAGGAAGAAGCTGAAGAAGCCGCGGAGTAGAAAAAGGGAAGTTAAGAAGTTGGGAAGATAAGAGATTAGGTTAATCCGTAGTTGCAAATTTAGTTTGTTATCTTTTATAATCATATTTAACATGTAACCTCCATACTCTCCTATCTTCTCATCTTCCTATCTTCTCATCTTTTTTTTAAGATTAAAGATGCCCCTTTCCGGGGCTTTTATTTTGGGATATTTCTGGGGAATGCGATTTTCGGGGTTGATAGTTGGACTTGGTAATCCTGGGCAGAAATATGCAAAAACCAGGCATAATTTTGGCTTTCAAGTAGTTGATTTATTTTTAAGCCAAAAAGGTCAATACGGTCCTGGTTTCATAAAGAAAAAGTT
>CAJXJU010000298.1 GCA_913055195.1 uncultured Desulfohalobiaceae bacterium
TCTATCTTAGAACTTATTGAAAAAATTGAATATTTTTTCAACTCAGAAAGTTGAGCCAGGTAATAACAAACGATAATTTAAACTTTTTGCAGTGAATTTTTAAAAAACAAAACACGTTCTCTCTTCCCTGCTATACTTTATTCCCAGTGAATAAATACCCTGCACATAACGGCTATCTCTTTTGCCCAGAGGTATAAACAAAACCTGGTCTTCATCCTGATTAATAACATCTAGCAATTTACCTTCCAGAACTACCCTTTCCTTATCACTCAGCTCGCACATAAAAACTGAATATTGCAACCTCTCACCAAAGCCACGCATAATTTTATACACATTACGCAGCCTTTTATCATCAGCTATGTCATAACAAACTATATATACATATCTCATCGTGTCATAAAAACTGGATATTCTTGTATTTCATCCATAATAAAGCGTGACAATAATCGTAATTGTACTTCTATAACCTGACGATAACTGATTTTATATTTAAATACAGGATGCGTAATTAACGTCTCCATACGTCTTGAATATGCCTGTATAAATTTCTTTTTGGCATTATTTTTTATAGAGACTCCCAGATTACGCACTATAAAATCATCTTTTTTGATTATTTCATTGTTAATACATATAATCACAATAGAATCTACAATAAGTGGACGAAATTCTTCCATCATATCCAGAGCCAGGGATGGCCGTCCATAGCGAGGTTGATGATAGAAGCCCAGATAAGGATCAAATCCAACCAGGGCTGCTGCTATGGTAAAATCTTTAACCAGCAGGCTATAACCATACGACAACAAACAATTAACTGGATCGCGCGGTGGCCTGCGATTACGCTCCATAAATGCAAACTCTCCCCATTCATTTTTCTTCAACATCCCGGCAAACTGAGAAAAATAAAGTTGCGCTGCTGTGCCTTCAAGCCCCAGCAGAGTCTCAATATCTTTTGTTTGCAATGCCTTTTGAGAAATTCTTTTCAAATTGGCCAGTATTTCCTGATCCGGCTCAGGATGATTTCTACGCAACATGGTGCGGCAATTCATAATTTTACCATATACTAATAAACTTGCCAATTTCGCGCAAAACTCTTTATCCCCTGCTTTTTCAAACTGCTTTATCCTCAATTCCACATTTTTATGATCCATGCCCCGCAAAAAGCCATAAAACCATCCACCATAAGAAAAAAAAGACAAAGGTATGTTCCTGCTACAAAGCTCGCGCATGAGTTGAGTGGAAACCTGTATATTACCAAAAATCGAAACAGAAGAAACATCTTTAAGGCCAATGTCTTCTATTGTTTCCCCATCTTTGCGCACCTGTATGCATTCGTCTTTTATACCCAGTTTTGCCCCCTGCGAATAAAGATAAAGGGGCAGATTATCCTGTCTAGCTGGTACAAGCCTGCGTATCTTGAAATCAGTATCGCGTTTATTTCTGAAAAAAGTCACCTCATCTGGCAAACAGATTTCCACCAGAGAACATTTTGGACATTTAGGGCTACAGTCTAAAGGTGGAGGCATTTTTTTCTGCTTAAGAAGTTCCCTGATTTCTGTAAGTATCTGTAATGTTCTGGCAATCAACCTCTCATCAAATATCACCTTTACTTTCTGTCGTGATCCAGCATACCAGATCATGCCTTGTGTGCACTCAAAGCCGTTTTCCTGTAAAATAAGACCCTGCACGCAAAGCTGAATCTTTTCTGGCTCATACACTCCACCTTCAATATCAGGCATATCGCCTTTTTTATAATCTACCGGACATGCAACCCGGCCATGCCCTTCCACAATATCCATTCTGGCAATAACACCCAGCCGCTCTGCTGATAAAAATACACTCCTGGCTTTGAAATCAATTTCCTCATCCGCTTCTGACTCAGGCAATGAGCCGCTTTCCTTATCAACCCTTTTATGGGCCAGATTGCCTTTAAGAGTATCAACAGAATCAGTCCATTCCCCCTGAACCCATTCAAGATAAAAAAGCCGCGGACAATAAACATACTCATTGACCATGCGCGCGGGAATGAAGGAGGGAGTAGAGTTTTTGTCGGTCATTTTATGAGTTGCGTGCAAAAAGAAACTTTCAATGAGAAAATTTATATATACACTACTTCTTCATTCATTGATTCTTGTAAACTTTTAAGCTTTATTTGTTCTATTTTTTGATATTCTTTTGCAAGGTCTTCTTCAGCAACTTTAATTTTATTTTCAATCTCTTCCATTCCTATATCTTTAAATTTTGGATCAGGTTCACTACCCAATTCCTCTAACATAGTATCTAATGCCCTGGTTAAATCAGAATACATCATAATTATACCTCAAGGAATTTTCTATTGCAGGATATTGTCCTCTAATTCTTCTCAAAAGCCTTTATATAGGTATGATTACGTTTATCCTGGTCATAAAAAATTATTTTTCCTATAGCTCTTGTCATAAAAACTATATGCGGCATTAAAGCCATCGGTAAACCAGCAAACCAATGTATTGTATCAGCCATTAATTCATTTCTGGCGTACATAAATGTTCCCACGCACTCTTTAACAACATTTTCAAAATTTTCATTATTAATTACTTCAGGATAAGAAAAATACAATACTGTTTTTACATTTAAATTCTGCTCTATCCACCTGACCGCATCCTCATATTGCACATTTCCCCTATCATTAGCAACAAAATGACAAACTGCTATCGCATTCTCTGCCTCTGAAAGATCTTTTCTATTTTTGAAAAAAATATATTTTGCATCAGTCTCTGACCATTGTTTTGATGTATGCAATGATTTTAATAGCCATTCCTGTTGTTCATAAGTATTCCAGGTAATTAATTTAGCTCCAGTTCCTCTATCCCAGTATTTTCCAATCATACCAGCAATGCCTAGAGGTGATAAACCAGTGATATATAATTTAATGGTGGATGGCAATATAGTACGCAAAAATTGAAAACCTTTTTCATATTCATAATAATTATCAGGATTATCAGGATTCCAATCCTGAAAGGAAAGTAAATTG
>CAJXJU010000299.1 GCA_913055195.1 uncultured Desulfohalobiaceae bacterium
GATTTCGATATTCGGATTTCGGATTTCTCAACTTTCGGAACTCCGAAAGTTGAGTAAAATAAGGAGAAAAGCCAGATGGAACAAAAGACACATTTAAAAATCAACCCTGCTTTATGGGGTACCCCCATAGAACTTAAAGAAGGCTTTGCCAGCGTAAGATTAACTGTAAGCGAGGACATGGCTGCTGATGAATATGGACTTGCCCATGGTGGGACAGTCTTTGGGCTTGCTGATTATGCGGCAATGCTTGCGGTCAATCATCCCAATGTTGTTCTGGCCAGGGCAAATGTAAAATTTTTAAAACCCGTGCAAACGGGGGAAGTATTACTCGCCAAGGCCAAAATAGAGAAAACCGAAGGCAAGAAAATAATCGTCATGGTAGATGTAGTAAACGGCGGAGGACAGGTCTTCTCCGGCGAATTTATCTGTGTTATCCCTGACAAGCATGTTTTGAGCAAATAACCAACATATCCAGAAACAAAAAAACGGAGATGTAACATGGGAAAATCTGCTGTTATCTTTAACGAGATATTTCTAAAGCATGATCTTCCATCCCATCCTGAAAACGCAACAAGGCTCCATGCTCTTTTAAAAACTCTTCCTTCTTTTAATATTCCTGTTCAGGACAGTAAACCTGTAGATATGGAGCTTCTCAAGCTGGCTCATGAAGAACAATATATCCGCGAAATAGAAAAAAGATGTCAGGGTTTTGAAGGGCACCTTGATCCTGACACCTATTACAATGAACACAGCTACTATGCCGCGCTTATGGCCGCAGGCGCGGTAGAAAAGGCTGTGAACCTTTGCTTTAAAGAAAACTACAATTGCGTCTTATGTGCTGTGAGACCACCCGGCCACCATGCAGAGCGTGGCAGGTCAATGGGATTTTGTATTTTTAATAATGTAGTTGTGGGTGCTTTGCACGCTCTTACATCAGGTTTTAAAAAAGTATTCATCATTGATTTTGATGCGCATCATGGCAACGGCACACAGCACATCCTGGCTGACAATCCTCACGTCTTTTACTTTAGCTCTCACCAATATCCATTTTACCCTGGCACAGGAAGCGAAAACGAAAATAACGAGCATATCTACAATGCCCCATTATCTTCAGGCGCAGGAGACAAAGAGATAAAGCAGGTTTACGGAGAAATTTTGCCCGCTTTGATAAATAAATTTCAACCAGAAATTCTCCTTGTCTCAGCAGGCTTTGATCTGCATGAGGATGACCCTTTAACCAACCTGAAGGTAACTGATGAAGGGGTAAAATTCATCCTCGAAACCCTTGTTATGACTGCCAGGGAAAAGACCATGCCCATTATTTTTACCCTTGAAGGAGGATATAATCTTCAGGCTCTGGAAAGGTGCGGGGAGATAATGTTCAGGTTAATGTAGCAAATTTTTGCGCCCCTGCATAAAAAATAGTCTTGACCTTTAGCGCTACAACCATTAATAACACAGAGCTCTAGCGTGCCTGTAGCTCAGCTGGATAGAGCAACGGCCTTCTAAGCCGTCGGTCCGGGGTTCGAATCCCTGCAGGCACGCCAATAATTTCAATAAGTTAGAGTTTGTTTTACATATCTGACCTGGCTTAGGTTGGAAAAATATTTTTTCCAACCGCACCTTTTGCCTCTGGACTACATTCCAGAGGCTTTTTTTTGCCCACCTGGAAACTCAAGTACCTTAGCTTTCTTTTCAGGTTGCCCGGAAAAGATGGCGTCCAAATCCACTTGAACCCCTCTAAGCTCATGCAGGTACCTGGCCGTTGTGTGCGAATTTCTATGCCTGAGTATCCTCTGGATTGTGGTTAAAGGTACTCCGTGGGCGTCCAGCCAGGAAGCAGTCAGATGTCTGATTGCATGAAAACGGAAGGTTTTAACGCCAGCCTTTTTGCAGGCTCTGGGCAACCAGGAACTACGATCTTTATACGGATTGCCCTCTTTGTTGACAAAAACATATTCATACTGTCCGCTTTCCGCCCTTAATTTCAATAGCGCTTGCCTGAGTTCCTGAGTAAGCGGTACTGGATCCCTCTCTTCCATACCGCCCCGTCTTTTCCTGGTCGTAAGCCATACCTGGTTGTTTGCAAAATCAATATCTTTCCATTTCAGATTTAACACCTCTGAACGTCTGGCCCCTGTATGGAGAAAAAACAGGAGCATGGTTTTGTCTTTGGGCTTCATCACGTTCAGGACTTTTTTAACGTCATCCATAGGTGGGACATATTTTGTCCACTTTTTGTAAGGGAACTTGGGCAAATTGAAGGGATTTGGTATTTGAGGCCAGCCAGCTAAATATTTCTGGCCCCAGTTCCATGCAGCTTTCAGATGAACCAGGTCTTTGTTTGCCTGGTAGCCTGTCGTTTCATCTCTTCTCTGCTGCAATTTCTTCATTGCAAGCTCAGGAGTAATATTTTCTACGGGCCAGTCAGGATCAAGACCCTCAAACATTCTTTTCAGGGCATCCTTTTTCTCTTGCCATACTCTTTCCGTCATTCTATCCTTGCAGAAATCCAGATATTTCTCTGACCATTCAAGCAAAGAGACCGTATTTGTCGAGGCCCTGGCCTTTATCAGTTTTTTTGTCTTGACCTCAAACTCTACTGCTTCGGCCTTTGACTTGAATATTTTGGTGATCCTTTCTTCCTGGGTTTTGATGTCCACTACCCATTGAATTTTGCCTTTCCGAACTCTCTTGTAAGGCATCCTCCAAAACCTCCTCTATTCGTTTTTCAAAGAACCGAAGCGTACCCTTGCCCTTGCCCAGCCTGACACCGCCAAGCAAGTGAGCGTTTGCATACACCCAACTTCTGGAAACTCCAAGTGGTTTAGATACGTCTTTTACATTCAAAGGTTTTCCCAGATTTTCCAGCATTTTCAACTCCTTATGAGCAATTTTGATTACTCAACTTTCTGAGTTAAAAAAATCAATTTTTTCAGCAAATTATAAAGAATTGAGAAAAAACTCCATTTTCAGGAAACGATCTAAACAACTATTAATCGCC
>CAJXJU010000300.1 GCA_913055195.1 uncultured Desulfohalobiaceae bacterium
TTTTTAGAGATGAAGAAAAAGAGGTGTTCAGGATTCAGCATATTGACTTGCTGATGGCTGGTGGAGGACTGTTTGCTGATGCTGATGTTCTCCCAATTTTGAGGCGACATCTACCCTGACATAGAGGCTTATGAATAATTGAAAAGTTCCGATTGTCATTAATAAAATAAAAAGTACAGGTGTGTTAGTCTTGTTAATCTTTGAATGGGATGAAAAGAAAGCAAATCAAAATATTAAAAAGCACGGTATCTCTTTCGAGGAAGCGGCGACAGTATTTGGTGATCCTTTTTCAATTACAATTTATGATCCTTTGCATTCTCAGGATGAGGATAGATTTGTTATTTTAGGCATGTCAAATAAGAATAGAATATTAGTTGTGGTCCACACAGATCGTGATGGCAGAATTAGAATAATCAGTGCAAGAAAGGCAACCAAAAAGGAGAGAAAGCAGTATGAAAGTAATGAAGAATGATCCAGATATGTTAGAGGAATATGATTTTAGCAATGGTATTCGTGGGAAGTATGCCTCTAAATATAAGAAAGGAACAAATGTAATAATATTGGACCCTGAATTAATGGAATACTTCCCAGATTCAGCTTCTGTAAATGAGGCCCTCAGGTCACTAGCAAGGCTCATGAAAAAATATAGAAATAAAAAAGCCGAACAAGTCGGTGCAGTGGACGCCTAACCTTTGACGAGCGATTTAAGAATGATGAGACAGTGGAAATCAGGGACAGGCAAATAATACTTGATACCTGAAGGGAGGGGGCATAGTTTGGAGGTTGAAAGAGTATCTGGACAAAAAGGGAGTGAGTCATGCCAGGGATAGCAAGGGAAATTTAGGACAGGCAAATAATGCTTGTTATTCAGTCTTCGACCAGACATAATATAGAGAGTATGGATGTGGCGTCAAAGGCAGTGTTTGAGGCAACAGAACTGGCTGGTGAGTCAGGAGGGGCTTTGAAAAGAATTGTTGAGCTTTCAGTAGCCAATAGTGAACAGATACAGAATATTGCTACAGCAGCAGAAGAACAATCAGCCAGTACAGAGGAAGTTAGCCGGGGAGTAGAGGATGTTAATAAGATAGTGATTCAGACCAGCGAGGCTATGCAACAGGCAGCTACTGCTATTTCAGAGCTTGCCAGATTGTCAGAGGATTTAAAGGAGATGATTAATGAATTGGGTGGATAACAGGGCAATTACATCTTAATGTCATTGATATAGCTTATTTTTTTGAAAATTTTATTGACAGGTTTTTCTTGAGAAAATAATTTTTGCGAACGAGATGACACAATAGGTGTTTTCAAGAAAACATAGGATTTTCATTCAGGTGCAGAAGGTGTAGATCAGCATTAAATGAGCCAACCAAAATTTGCCTGAACAAATGTAATTCAGTTCAGGTGCTCGGTCACCTCAAGGAGAATTGGTTTTAAGTGGTTTCAGTTATCACTGAAGATAAGAGGATAGGAAGATAGGGGAATATAATAGGGTATCTTTTGAACCTTCTTCTGAACCTTCTTCAACTTATCCCTTATCCTGAAAGATTTAATGAGCGAATGTTAAAACAGTAAGCGGAAAATTGGGGAGGTGTAGATAATACTTATTTTTAGCTTTTTTGTCCGTTGTTTTATTTAGAATAAAATTTGATAAAATTATTAATTTTTATCACGCTAACAATATAATATTGTATATTTGAGTTTTATATAGAAAATTTAGAATAAACTGTCAATCCTCTGAGAAAATTTGAGAGAAATTATAAATTTTTTAGAAGTGAAAAATTTTTTCTGGGGATCAGGAAGGTTGTCGTTTTGTTGTAATATGCTGAAATTGTTTGGTTTTTTAGTATGTTATGGTAAAAAATTCTTTCTTGACCATAAGAATGAAAAAAGTTATTTTTTATAGAAAAAGATGTAAAATGAAAGTAGTATAAAATAAGTTATGCTCATTAAATATAGAATACCTTCTGTTATAACTACCCAGAATCACATATAAATATTAAAATAGATTGCACTATTGTAAGCTATTATGGATTCCGTTATAATATATGATAGCCTCGTTTAAAAATGATGGAACAGAGGACATATTTGATGGCGTAGATTCTAAAGCTGCAAGAAAATGTTGTCCCAAATCACTCTGGTCTGTTGCCAGAAGAAAAATGGATCAATTAAATCGAGTACGGGAGTTAAATGAACTCAATATACCACCAGGAAATCACTTAGAACGATTAAAAGGTGAGCGTAAAAATCAATATAGTATAAGAATCAATCAACAATATCGAATATGTTTTGTATGGAACGAAGGATATGCCTATGAAGTCGAAATTACAGACTACCACTAATAAATTTCTTAAAAGAAGGTTACCTAAAAATCGTCCTCCTACCCACCCAGGAGAAATGCTTTTGGAGGAATTCATAAAGCCTTTAAATCTTACTCAGCGAGAAGTTGCTCAGCGATTAGGGGTTTCATATCCTCAATTAAATGAAATTATTAAAGGTCATCGTCATGTCACGCCTGATACAGCCTTAAGACTATCTCAGGTGTTTGGTATGTCGGCAGATTTTTGGTTGGGTTTACAACAAGATTGGGATCTTTGGCATGCGATTAATCGTCCAGAGACAGAGGAAATTTTTAAATTAGAACCAATAAAATTTGATGAAAAACAATTAGCATAACAAGCCGCTTCACCTGACCGCTATTCCGCTGGCGCACCATTGCCGCCAAGGGGAAATTTGGGACAGGCAAATAATGCTTGACACCTGAAGGGAGGGGGCATAGTTTGGAGGTTGAAAAGAGTATCAGGAGAAAAAGGGAGTGAGTCATGCCAAGGATAGCAAGATTTTTGAAGGAAGATGAAAAGGCAGTATATCATGTAATATCAAGGACAGCACTGGATGGGTTGCCGTTTAAGGATGTGGACAGGGAATATCTGGTAGAGCTTATTAAGAAGTGGAGCAGGATATTTTTTGTGGATGTGCTGGGATTTGCCATCATGGGCA
>CAJXJU010000301.1 GCA_913055195.1 uncultured Desulfohalobiaceae bacterium
CTGAATATCATTATCAAGGGCAATATGAGCCAGAAGATTAGTAGCTGTCAATGTCCCCTGGCCCCCTACGCCAGTAAAAAATATGCGCATCAAACTCATTTATCTACCTCTTTTTTCACTTTAGCCTTTAGCCTTTCGCCCTTCGCCTTTAATATGCTCACAAATCTGGACACAAAGCATACATCCTATACAAAGAACAGGATTTATTTTTACTTTCCCTTCCTGAACATAAAATGCTGGACAGGCCAGGTTTTGAACGCATTCCATACAATTATCGCACTGTTCATCTACATAAGCTATTTGAGTAAATTTGCGGCCCAGAACACGACGAGCATATAAAGGACATGGTTCTTCCGCGATTAAAACTCGTACCCCATTTACCTCTTTTAATTCCTGCAAGGCCTTTTGTACTGACTTTTGATTCAAAGCCTTGACTTTAAGCACATGTTTGACACCGCAAGCACGAACAATAGGCTCAATTTCCAGGCTAGTAGGACTTTGCCCATGAATTGTTTTATCAACCCCTGGGTGAGGCTGGTGTCCGGTCATTGCCGTTGTTCTATTATCTAAAACAACCAGCAACAGATCATGGTTATTATAAACTGCATTTATCAGACCGGTTATACCGGAATGAAAAAAGGTGGAGTCGCCGATAAAAGCAACCACTGGCTTTTTTATTGCCCTTGCCATGCCTGAGCCTGCTGAAACTGATGAACCCATGCACAGCAAAAAGTCAGCCATTTTAAGCGGCGGTAAAATTCCAAGGGTGTAGCAACCAATGTCTGTAGAATAAACAGCGTCATCCCCGAAAACTTTACGCACAGCATAATAAGTTGAACGATGTGGACAGCCTGGACACAGGTTTGGTGGCCGCTGGGGGAGATCGGCAACATCCTGCTCGCAGGGCTTAACTTGAGGTAACTCACTATCTAAAGCCCTGGCCAAAACTTTAGCAATAAGAGCAGTTGAATATTCGCCAAAAAGAGGCAGCCCCGCGTCTTTGCCCAATACCTGCACATCCAGGCCCTGTTTCTGTACCAGTTCTCTGACCTTATTTTCCAGTAAAGGCTCCAGTTCTTCGAGAATAACAACCTTACTTACATCTTTTAAAAACTCCAGAATCAATTTTTCCGGCACAGGATAGGTGAACCCAAGTTCCAGGACCTTACACTCTAGCTGCGGATATTCTTTTAAAACATCTTTTAAATAAACACGGCTCACTCCAGAGGCAATCACCCCCACATCTCCCTTACCCCACGTCCTGTTCCAGGGAGAATTTTCAGCCTCTGTTTGTAATTCTTTCAATTTTTCAAGCAAAACTTGATGCCGCACCCTGGCTACTGCAGGAATAGGCACAAACCGCCCGGGATTTTTAGCAAAATCACCATCCCCTGCTGCCGTTTTAACCGGTTCAATGGCTGCAAACTCTACTGGCCCGCGCAGGTGATTAACCCTGGTGGTGGTGCGTAAAAGAACAGGTTGCTCATATTTAACCGAAAGCCTTAAGGCCTCTTTGGTCATGTCTTTACATTCCTGAGCAGTTGCCGGCTCCAGACAGGGAAGACCTGCTAGCCTTGCATAATAGCGGTTATCCTGTTCATTTTGACTGGAATGACATCCAGGATCATCTGCACTCAAAATAACCAACCCACCTGGGGTACCAATATAGGCCAATGTCATCAGAGGATCCGCAGCCACATTTACACCCACATGCTTCATGGTCACAAGAGAAGGGATCCCGCCAAGGGCTGCCCCGCCAGCAACTTCCATTGCCACCTTTTCATTCACCGAATATTCAAAATAATACCTGGCTTCTGGCGCGAGACGAAAAAAAGTATCTGGCACCTCTGAAGAGGGAGTACCAGGATAACAGGAAACAAATCCTATTCCCGCCTCTATAGCCCCGCGCACTATGGCATCATTACCCAGGAGAAGATGGGTTTCGCCGCTTCTATTTTCAAGTAAAATTTGCGACATAAATTAACCTCATTTTAGTGTTAATCGCCAAAATTGTCTCAATCAACCGTGTTTTGGTCATTTAAACATTAAAAATTCGAATTTGCTGTGGTTTCGGATTTCGATATTCGAATTTCGAATTTCTCAACTCAACTTTCGGAGTTCCGAAAGTTGAGTTAACTACTTACTTTTTTCTTTAATGTCTGAATTTTATAATCAAAAAACTTTGTCTCGACACCCTGTGCGTTTGCCTTTAACTCCTCATAAGCAGCCAGAGCTTTGGTCCAATCTTCTACCTTCTCAGCCAGAAATGCCATTCTCTGAGCCACCTGGTCGCTATATTCTTTGGGAATTGCCTGTTTATTTTTCTCTAAAATCTCCAGGGCCTGTCCATATTGCTTGTTCAATTCCAGGGCTTTGACCTGACCGAGAACAGCTACAGGCTTAAGAGATTCATCCGCGACTCTGGCTAATTTAGCAAAAGCCTGAGCAGCCTGCTTATAATCCTTGTTTTGCATATAGACCCTGGCCAGCTCTAATTGCACACCAATCTTTAAAGCTTCAGGAGTCTTCTTCAAAAAAGCCTCCAGGGCACCTGCCCTGGCTTTATTGTCTTTGAGGGCCAAAATCTTGCCCAACTCATTGGCTGCCTTTTCCTGCTGGCTCTGGTGATAGAAATTATATCCGGAATACAAGCCTGCAGCTAAAACAATAGCAGCGATAGTAATGCCTATTGGTTTGAGATTATTCAAAATTTTTTCTAAAAATGGATGAATGGTCTCATCTACTTCTTCTTCAATTTCCTGGATGATAGTTTTCACTTTTTCTTGTTCTGACATTTTTCCTCCTCATAGAGTACGCAGGTTGAGATAATAGGCACCGCGCATTCCTTGTCAGGCGGCGCTTTAACTTTTGCAGCAACGCCATTTAAACAAAATTGGACAAAAGGTCAATAAGGACAGGGACAGGAGAAATTAGTTGACAATTCCTCTCTTTTCCTTTAACCTCCAGTTCGA
>CAJXJU010000302.1 GCA_913055195.1 uncultured Desulfohalobiaceae bacterium
TCGCAAAATACTGGGCCGGGATCCTGTGGTTATCCCTCTTATTATTGAGGTTTAAACCAGCATATCAATAATTGTTCCGGCCATCTGATCATGGGTTTTTACTACCCGGGCATTGGCCTCAAAGGAACGTTCGTTTTCAATCATCTGAGTTATTTCCCGCGCAGGCTCAGTGTTGCTGCCTTCCACCAGTGCGTTTTGTTGCTCGACTTTGCCATTGTTTTCTACCAGTTGCATTTTATTTTTTAAAGGCCCGGGAGTGTTAATTGTTACAACGTCTTCTACCTGAACCCCTGAGTTATCTGGCATTGTCTGGAGATCCACTCGTTTGCTTTTGAATTCGTCAGTGTTAATGTTGGCTATGTTGTTGGCAGTAACATCCTGGGACAGGCCGAAAACGTTAAGCGCTGTTTGACTGATACCAATGTTCACTTTTGACCTCCCTTTTTCAATACTGCTCTGTATATAATACCTATCATTCCTCCTGTCCAGAGTCCATATAGCCATCCCGCCAGAACGTCTGTGGGAAAATGTTTGCCCAGGTAAACGCGTGAGTAGCCAATAGCAAGAGGCAATATCCACACCCAGAACCTGGATCCGGGCCAGAAAATAACTGCCAGAGTGGCCGCTGTCATGGCATTGGCACTATGGGCTGATGGATATGATGTTCCTTTTCTTTTGGTTGGAATAAAATCAGGTGGCCTTTGTCTCCACTCTCCATCTTCATAATAGTGAACGCGGGCTAATTGATTAAGCGGTCTGATTCGGCCTATATTTTTTTTGAGAAAATTGGTGCTAAAATCACAAAATCCTATACTGAGTGCAATGATCAACAGATAATAAACCTTGTCTTTGTCTTTTTTAATCAGGAAGATCAAGAGAAGCATAACTGCAAGGGACCATAAAAAGATATAGCTGGAGAATAAAGGCATCAAAAAATCAAACAATGAATTTCTCCAGACCATATTGATTTTTGTAAATAGGGTCAGATCCCAGGAAGGAGTTTGGAAATACATGGTGTATTGGTATATTGGTTAATGGTTATTGGTTAATGGTTATTGGTTATTGGTGTATTGGCCGTGCACGCCCCTTACCCCTTACCTCTAATACCCCTTACTTTTACTTTGCGGCCAATAGCCATTATAGTTATAGCAACAAAAAATAGTAAAAGTCCGGCCAGGACGTCCTTTATGTTTTGTATGGAGAATAATAGCAGGATCAATATGAGTAAACATTTTTTTTACCTCTGATGGCACATTTTTTTCTATGTCTTTTTGTACAAAGATGGCATCCCGGCCTTTTTTATCAAGCGGACCCGGCCAGAAGTCATATTGATTATATTTTCGGCCAGTATTAACGCAATATGCTCTTTTCTGGCCAGGAACATAAAATGAGAGTTCAGCAGTCACTCCATAGGTATCGCTAAAAACAAACACCTTTTCTGGCAGATTAAACCTGCTTTTTTTTAGTTTATCTATTTTAATTCCCAATTCAGCCCATCCTTTCATGCGCCGGGTCAGATCCAGCTTTTCAGGTAAAGGTACATAATTGCTGGCATAAATTAAAATAAAAATCAGTCCGCCAAGAGCAGGCCATAGCCATCTTATTTTCAAGGAAGGAAGATGGGAAGATAAGAAGATAGGAAGTTTGGAGAATAAAGGTGAAATTGTTTTTTCGGAGTAGCCTAACTTCCCATTTTCCCAACTTCTTAATTTCCTTTTTTCCAGAAAGGCCAGAGAAGTGAGGATAATACCTGCACAGTAGCTTGTTGCTGACCAGTTGGCTTCAACTTTGCCATGCAAACTTAATAAAAGGAAAAAAAGCCAGATGGGCCAGAAAAAGATAGTCAGCATTATCCCTTGCGTTCTGTTCAGTCCAAAAGCATGGTTTCTGGTTTTGAGTCCTCTGATAACCTTGACTGCTCCCATGAGACAAAAGACAAACCACCACGGAGTAAGCACTCCTACCTGACTGCCCAGATATTCAGGAAAATATTTGAATCGAAACAGATGCCTGGCCTTTTTCCCGGCCAGGCTTCCGCGGTAAAGCACATGTTTTATTCCGGCAAAGTCATGGTTTATATTCCAGATAATAATGGGCAGTAGCCCAATCAGCATTCCGCAGAGAAGCGCAGTTGTAAAGCGGGGCCAGAACCTTGCAGGCAAAGATTCTTTTCGTCCCACATACCATGCGCAAATCAGGCTTAAAGGAACAAACAAGAGCATGGTATATTTGGCCAGGATGCCCAGGGCAATGGCCAGGGCCAGGATAATGTAAGGAAGTTGGGAAGATGGGAAGATAGGAAGTTTGGAGAATAAGGATGGATTTGTTTGTTCGGAGTAGCCTGAGTTCTCACTTTTCTTGGTTCTTAGATCGCTTTTTTTAAGAAGAAAATAAAAGGTGAAGAAGGCAATAAGCCAGAAAAGAATAAGCAGGTTATCTGTGGTCATTAGTACGCCAGCAACAATAAATAGGGGCATGGTATTGGCCACAACCAGTGACCAGAAGGCCAATTTGGGCCTGGACCACATTCTGGCAAGCCCCCAAAAAATTATTAGTTGCATCAAAAAGGTATTGATCACCGCGCCAAAGCGCACGCCAGGTTCAGTTGAGCCGAAAATTTTTGTCCAGAAACGGATGACATAAGCAATTAAAGGTCCTTTTGAGTAATAAGAAAGCTGTAGGGTCCTGCTCCAATCCCAGTACTGGGCCTCATCAGTATATAAGTTGGTCTGACCTGAATAAACAAACCAGAATCTGATTAAAGTCGTTCCTAAAATAATTAAAACAGCCCCAATATAGTAGTAGCGTGGATAAAATTCTCTGGTTTTTTGCATATTATTTTAAGGATCCGCCTGCAAAAAGTCCCTTTTTGCAGGCAATGTTGAATATTGAATGCTTCACCCTGTTGAATGCTGTCAGGGACAGCCCCGCAAAGCGGGATTC
>CAJXJU010000303.1 GCA_913055195.1 uncultured Desulfohalobiaceae bacterium
GGTTGTAACTATTTGAAATCATTAGACGTTCGCCTGTCCCCGCAAGCTGTGATTTACGAGTTTCGACTTTTTGCAGGCGACTCATATTTCTTTTCACCTTCAGTATATGTTTCTCTGCTCCTGAAAATAATTGAATGTAAAATTATCCCTTGCTCAGGAAATGCATAATTGGGAAGAAGCCCTTCATCAGTAAAATAATTATAGATATTTTTACTGTTTATATTCTTGACCAATGCCTGTAATCCAGACTTTTCTTTACGCAATTCATCAATTTCCTGTTCAAAATTCTTATCTTTGGCCGGATCATTTTCCCTGGTTTTAATAAACTTATGTAATCTTCTGATCCTTGAACGCAAGGATTTACGCTCATTGCTCAAACGATACAAACCATCTAAGATCTTGTAGCTCAGACTGCCCTCGTGTTTTTGGTCTCCATAAACAAAAATTTTAAGATGTTTAATGGCCGTCTCACTAAGTTGATCTGAAAACAATTTCAAAAAACCGTCAAAAAGTTCAGTTTGTCTGCTTTCCACAAAAGTTAAAAAATTAAACGGAAATCCTGCCTTTTTTTCCTTCTCCAGTTCATTTAAAACTGTTCCCACCTTTTCAGGCAATACATCCTGCGCAATGCCTGATTGCACCCAGCAATCAAAACAATAAGCAGTAAATTGACGCTCAAGAACTGCTGAGGCATCCAGGAAAACACCAGGAGGATCCACCTCTCCCTGTATCATTTTTACAGGATCAGAATAAAAATAGAGATCATGCGGTTTTGCATTGGCAATGGTCAAGTTCAATGCATTGCCATCTTTTCGTCCTGCCCGGCCTATGCGCTGCAAATAATTGGCCTGTGCAGGAGGCACAGTACATTGAATAGTAGTTGATAAATCTCCAATATCAATGCCCATTTCCAGTGTGGGAGTACAGGATAACAAATCAGGAAACCAGGGTTTGCGGTCTGAACGCGCCTTAAAAGCTGTTTCTAATTTTTCTCGTTCATCTCTTTTTAATAAGCCAGTATGCTCTGCACAAAACAAACGCTTAATGTCTCCTGCTGCAAATAGATGAGCATAATAATTCTCTTTGTTTTCCAGAAGCTTATATTGACCAGCACACTGACTGCGTAAACAGGGGACGCCTGCCCAGATATCTGCCTCAGATGCAGCTATTGAAATCTTGTGTCCGCAATATGAGCAGGCCATCTGCGCGACCTGGTTGGTAACCAGCAGGGCTTGTGGCAAAATAGCCCATATCCTGTCTTTGCCCTTTACCCTTTGCTCCAGTATTCCTGCTTTTACCAGTTGTTCCAGAAGCAACCGATAAAAATAAACGGTGCCGGATTCTCCCAGCATTTTAAGGCGATAAAAACACTTTTCAGCCCAGCGTTGATACCAGCTTCTTCTGGAAGATTTAAAAAGCTGCTCAAACCTATCCACTCCTGGCCTGGTGGCTAGAAAAGCCGGAGCGCGAGTTGTAGGGCCAAAATTTGGCATCCAGGGAATATGTTTTTGAGAAATTCTATATGTGCTTCCCCAATCTTCTATATATCCATTAAGAACTGGATGATATATTGCCCCCATATTTTTAAGGTGGACAAAGAAACCAGCCAGGAACCTGGAAAGTTCCAGCTCAGTAATTTCCCTTAACGAATCAATCTCATTATGTATTTTTTCCAGGATGGCCTTTTTGATCCCACTTAACAATTGAGAAGAAATATATACTGTTGAAGAACCTGTTTTCTCCAGTGTGCGGCCAATACGGGCATCAAATCCATATTCTGCAAAAATTTCCCACTCTATGCGTTTGTTTACAAATTCCAATAACCGTGAGCGTTCAGGTAATTTCCCGGTATCTTTTAAAAACTCATAATCCTGCAACCACTCCATGTTTGGCGCCAGAAAAGTAGCTATGTATTCTTCTCTGGACATTCTCTTGAGCCAGAACTCAGGAAACTTTTCAGCAAGCTCAACCAAACTCAAGCCACTGCCTTCCTGATTTACCAATTGCTGAATAGCAGTACGCAAATTAAATCTATACGTTCTGGCAGCAAAATACCCTGCTCTGTGTGCAGCGTCCTGAACATTATCAGAAAAGGCCAGGAGTTTTTTGTCACTATTGAATTTAGAGGCAAAAAGCTGATTAATACTAACACTGGTAAGGCTGCAGCCCTGGAGCCAAGCAGAGTCAGACTGTTATGCGCTCCGCAATAAGGACAATGACGAGTGTTTGTTTCAGGAACATATACCTTAATACAATTCTCACTCTTACACCCGGGACATTGTGATGTTTTATTTACGGGATTTAGATGCAAACAAGATGGGCATAACAACGCCAGATATCCTTTCAAACCGAGTTCAAGAATATCCTGTTCTTCAGGAAAGAGATAAATGATTCGATTAGAGCTTTTACGGAAAAATTCAACATATATCTCTTTTAAGTCTGTACTTAAGGCATTGTCATATATTGATTTATACGCTACCCATCCCATTGCTTCGCATTCGCGACAATGCACCACTGGCAAATGTTTTTTACGCTGTTCCTCTGTTAAATCATCAGAAAATCTGAGACGGGGAGGACGGGCTATTTCCACTACCATGCGCCCAAGTTCCCTTATCCAGAGCTGAACGCGGACATGCAAAAAAGGGCCAATAGAACCATTGTCTCTGACTTTTCTGGCTTCTGACACAAGGGCCAGCAAACTCATCAAGAGGTCTGCTTTATAGGTCTCATCATTGCTTTCAATTTCAGGGGGATACTTTTCCATGCGTCTTAAGATATCTGCAAAACTTAAGACATTGCCCCTTAACACCTTAATTAAATTCTGAAAAAAAAGATGGCCTTTTAGCTCTCTGCCCAGCCTGATGCGCCACTCATCAGACATGAATTCTGAATCAGACAACTTATGATCAAACCAGAGTTCATATTGTTTGCGGACATAGTT
>CAJXJU010000304.1 GCA_913055195.1 uncultured Desulfohalobiaceae bacterium
CGCCTGTCCCCGCAAGCTGTAATTTGCGAGTTTCGACTTTTTGCAGGCGACTCTTATTTGATGAGCCTGCCAATTCATCCGATATGAGTCTTAAAACCCTCATATTGATATAAATGACAGCGGCCTCTACACCTGGGCAGGGCCAGAATACAAATATTTCCATAGAGATAAATACATTTTTCTTCTCCCTCGCGCGGAACATAATGTTTGCACTCCCAACCAAAATTCATCCTTCTGGCCATCCGTTTTTCCCAGATACCTTCTACTTGACTGGGATTCAACTGAAAATATTCAGCCTGATTAATCAGGGTGTCATACTCCTCTTCCCATTTGAGAAGCACCTTACACTGCCAATGTCTATTGTAACCGGGATTCAAAACTTCCTCGTAAAGACAATGACCGTGCTTATAATAAAGGCACCCCTGACCGGGGAAAAAGTACAATTTACCCATTGAACCTTATAGCCCACACAAAGTACATTGATTGCCACCAAAGGGATAAACTGCTCTCTTTTTTTTCTCATCCTTTAGATATGGCCAGAGCCTGTATCCCCCATCAATCACATACAATTGTTTGGCTCCCATATTAGCCAATAGCCTGGCCGCTTCATAGGCCCGGCCTGAGCCATGAGAATAAATTACCAGTGGTGTAAACCTGGGAATTTCCATAACTCTTTTCTTTAACTCGTTTAAAGGAATGTTATAAGCTCCAGGCAACCGCGCCTGTTCCCATTCCCGTGTAGAGCGCACATCCAGAAGAAAAAATTCAGCCCCATCTCTTCTGGATTCCAGTAATTCCTGTGGCGTTATGCCCAGAATACCTGAATCCATCTTATGGATGACCATTCTGGCCAGACGTTGCAGGGGATTTGTCTGTAAGCCTCTGGCTAAAAATTTGTCTTTCAGGATATCATCCACTTTAGTTTGTGAATTTATATAGACAGAGGCCAGATCAGTCCACCTGGCAGCATCTGCCCCGGCCATCTGAAAGCCAAGAATCTGCCTGCTTTTCCTGTCCACAACCATTTTAGCTACATATTCATTTTTCTCCCATAAGTCTTCATATCCCGCACAAACCACAAACTCGGGTTCAAAGCCCTTTTGCATGGCACCATATAAACTTAGCCCTGCTTTTGTAAATTTCCTGCTTCCAGCCTGAAAAAGAAACATATCCATCAAATCCACGCCAACTTCCGTATCTTCAATCAAACTCCCTGCCAATCTTTGGGCCAGATTGGACAAATAATCATCATTATATTGTAACAAAAACAGTTCCCTATCCTGTATCAGAGGCATAAGAAAAATATCCTCCAGATGAGGCTTTAAATCCTGAGAAACCTGAGCCATCTCCTGATCTAAATCAAGGCCAAAATTCTTGCTCCACTTTTCATCGCAACCAATATGACCTGAAAAAATAACTAACTTTTTAGCCTCCTCCTGAGTTAAACTGGTTCTCCAGTTCTCTATTTTATCAACTCTTCTGAGTTCAACTCCTTTTTCTTTTAAGTGTTCTTCAAGATAAAATTCCAGTTCCGGCTCAAAAAAAACTTTATCCTCTCTAATCCAGACAAACTTTTTCTCTGCTATCAATAACACCTGCACCAGGGCCAGATCATTGCCAACTACTACGAAATCATCTAGTTCATCAACATGGTCGATGAGATACTGGATACAACTTTGTTCTGGCCAGATCAGAACCTGTTCTTCCGGGGTATATGCAGGGGGATAAACCTCTAATCTGGGGATAATGACGAGCCTGTCAAACTGATACGAATTATGGCCCATATTGGTCAGGATTGAAACTTCTTTCCTGGATGCCTTTACTTGAATTTTTCTTCCTAAAATAGGCTTAACTCCCCTTTGCAACAAAAAATTATCAAATCCAACTTTAAGCTTAGCCCTTAACCTGGGCCAGTTTTCAATCCTTTCTCCTGACTGGACAAGCTGACTGAGAATTGGCAAAGGATATTTCTTATCGCTATATTCATCCAGCCAGAGGGTATCGAGTTTCGGAGCAGTCTTTTTTAGCTGACTCACAAACTTATAAGCGACAAAACCATGACCAATAGTCACTATTCTATCCATCTTATCCCCCTGTTAATTACGAACTCAACTTCTAGTTTTTTAGTTATCTCAAGCTCAAAACACAAGCTTCTTAGCCCTAAAAATTGGCAAAGGGTTAAAGTTTCTCTGTCAGGAGCAGGAAAAAACAGTGACGCGTCATCATGCTTCACTCTTGACCATCATACGCCACGGGTGTATATCGTCGTTATTCAAGAAAAAGGAGGCCATGCATGTTTGGAATAGGAATTCCTGAACTCATCATTATTTTAGTTATAGTTTTAATCATCTTTGGAGCCAACAAGCTGCCGGAAATTGGCTCTGGAATGGGCAGGGCTATTAGAAACTTTAAAAAAGCCACCTCAGAACCAGAAGAAATTGATGTCACTCCAGACAAGCAATCTGAAGACAATCCTGAAAAAAATAGAAGTTAATATCTCAGGGTGCATGAAACGAAAAAATCCCGGCCTGCAAGACCGGGATTTTTTTGATTTAATTAAATAGTCCAAACCTAATCTCCGTCGTTCTGAAAAAAATAATTCAATCCTTTATACACATAATCCGCTCCAGAAATCAGCGTAAACAGAACTACCAGAACAATGAGCTTGGGCAACAGCCAGGCAACTGGCCAGGATGTACTTTTGGCCACCAGTACAAAAAAAACCAGCAGAATTTGAAACATGGTAGTCACTTTGCTTGCCAAAGAGGGTTTAATTTTTCTGCTTATATTCACGCCCCAGAAGTGAAGTACGGCCAGTCCTCCTAAAATTATGAAATCTCTACTCACGACTAGAGTCACTACCCAGGCCGGTAGCCATCCTTTTATCCCCAGGCAAACAAATGATGTCACCAATAATACCTTGTCCGCCAGAGGATCAA
>CAJXJU010000305.1 GCA_913055195.1 uncultured Desulfohalobiaceae bacterium
CTGACAGCATTCAACAGGGTGAAGCATTCAACATTCAACATTGCCTGCAAAAAGGAACTTTTTGCAGGCGAATCTAGCACCACAATGATTTCAAAAGTTCAGCTTTTAAATAAACATTTCTACTTCATGCTTCTGGCAGATCTTTTGTTTTTCTGCCTGTCATTTATTCTTTCCTATTGGTTTCGGTTTGATTTTACCATACCTGCTGAATATTTTACCCAGATAGCACAGACCATTCCTATACTTTGTGGCGTAAAATTATTCTTTTTTTCACTTTTTGGCCTTTATCGAGGTATGTGGCGATATACCAGTGTAAATGATATCTGGCGTCTTTTGCAGGCTATTATCCTGTCTCAGATTGTTATAATTGCATTGATTGCATATTTATATCATTTTTATGGCTATCCAAGGTCGGTTTTTTTACTGGATGGCGTAATGACGGTTTTTCTGGCAGGGGGCCTGCGTTTTTTCATCAGGTCTTTTTATGTTTCTGCTGATTCATCTCTTAACTGGACAAAATTATTTTTTTTCCCTTTTAGCAGAGAAAAGGATGGTAAGCCCGTAATAATTATAGGTGCTGGAGATGCAGGAGAAAAGGTGGCCAGGGAAATTCTGGAAAGTGGGCAAAAGCTCTATTTTTTAGTAGGGTTTGTCGATGATGATGAGCGAAAAGTTGGCCGTCTTGTTCATGGTGTGCCAGTACTGGGGAAAGTAGAGGATTTGCCGCAACTGATCCAGAAGTACGGAGCTGAGGAGGTGCTTATTGCCATCCCTTCTGCCAGCGGCAAACAGATGCGCAGGATTGTCAGGATATGTGATAAGGCTGATATTAAATTCAAGACTCTGCCCGGCTTAAAAGACCTTATTGATGGCAGGGTAAGTATTAAGGCCCTGCGTGATGTGCGCTATGAAGATTTGCTGGGCCGGCCCCAGGTGGACCTGGACTTAGAGGGTATAGAGGCCTATCTCAAAGGTAAAGTTGTGCTGGTCACTGGTGCTGGTGGCTCTATTGGCTCTGAGCTTTGCCGTCAGATAATCAGGTTTGAGCCAGGCTTGCTTATCCTGGTAGATAGTGGAGAAGCTAACCTTTATTCTATTCAGATGGAATTGCATCATGAATACCATTTTACACGCTACCGGACAGTACTGGGCCAGGTCCAGGATAAGGAGCTTATGAAGCGGACATTTGCCAGCTATTCCCCTCATGTTGTTTTTCACGCTGCTGCCTATAAACATGTTCCCATGCTGGAAATAAGTCCGTGGCAGGCTGTAAATAACAATATTCTAGGTACACAAACTATTATGCAGATAGCTGTAAACCATAAGGTTGAGCGTTTTGTCCTGGTTTCTACTGACAAAGCTGTCAGGCCTACCAATGTCATGGGAGCAAGCAAGCGGGTGACAGAACTCTTGATGCATACTTTTAAAGGCAGGGATACCAGGTTGATGGCTGTGCGTTTTGGTAATGTTGTTGGTTCATCTGGCTCAGTGATTCCGTTATTCAGGCGACAAATAGAAAAGGGTGGCCCGGTGACTGTTACCCATCCTGAGGTAACCAGGTATTTTATGACTATTCCAGAGGCAGCACAGCTTATTTTGCAGGCCGGGTCCATGGGTGGTGAAGGGGAGATTTTTATTTTGAAGATGGGAACACCTGTTAAAATTGCTGACATGGCCAGAGACCTTATTCGTCTTTGTGGTAAAGAGCCGGATGAGGATATTGAAATTATCTTTACAGGACTTAGACCTGGAGAGAAGCTTTATGAGGAACTTATCACCGAAGGGGAGGGTATTGTTTCCACCTGGCATGAGAAAATAATGGTTTTAAAACCTGAGACTGAAGAGATTGTTCAAAATGGCAAAGGCAGAGAATGGCTTGTCAAGCAAATTGAGGAGCTGCTTTTTCTTGCGCGTAGGTTTGATGCGAGAGCAATTAAAATGAAACTTAAGGAAATAGTCCCGGAATATGAACCAAAAGAGTCAGAGAGCGTAGTGTAAAGGATGAAGGATGAAGTAGGAAGGATGAAGTCTTAAATATCCACAAACTCAGGAAATAAAATAAGTGGTTAGTGAAAAGGTCACGGATTCAGGTAATATTTTAAAGGAGGTAGTTATGAAACACGCATCAAAGATTGTTTTATTGCTGGCCATGATGTGGACATTTTGTTTTGCGGCGCCCTGTCTTTACGCAGGCGAGCACTTAATTAACATTAATACTGCAACGGTAGAGGAACTTACTTCTCTCTATGGTGTTGGGAACTCCATAGCAGAAAGGATTAAGCAATACAGGGATGAACATCCTTTTAAAGTTAAAGAAGAGATTATGGAAGTGAAAGGTATAGGAAAGGTAAAGTTTGAAAAGATAAAGGATTTGATAACAGTGGAATAAAGTTTTTTTAACAGCAGATTTACGCAGACGGACGCAGGCAGGCCCTGCTGGAGGGCACAATATTTTGTGCCCCTACAAGACGGGCAACGCATCTGTCCTGCCTCTCTACGGCCCGAAGGGCCGTCAGTTTTTTGTCCGGCAAGGTCTGGCGAACAAAATGTCTGTGTGAGCCTGCGTGATTTTGCGGTTGAATAAAAAAAGAAAATTTAGATGCGTCGGGAGTGAAATGTATATTAAATGCTGGGGTGCAAGAGGGGGTATTCCGGTGTCCGGGCCGGAATATCTTGTTTATGGAGGGGATACTCCATGTCTGGAGATCCGCGATGATGCGGGTACAACTATTATTGTTGACAGTGGCACCGGAATCAGACGTCTGGGCAATAAATTAGTGCAGGACGAGCGCTTTGATTTGAATATGATTTTTTCTCACTCCCATTGGGACCATATCATTGGTTTTCCTTTTTTTAAGCCTATCTATGATCCTCGCTTTAAAATTAACATTTTTGGCAGTCCGCGCTGGCAGGGTAATATGGATAAA
>CAJXJU010000306.1 GCA_913055195.1 uncultured Desulfohalobiaceae bacterium
ATCTTCTGCGATGGCAAAAAAAAGCATTCGTCCAATAATCGGTAAAGTCCGGGACAAATGCAGCCTGATGCAGCAAATGGATGTCTGGCTATTAATGTGCCGAAAGTGCACCTAAATAATTATTAAGTAGCCCAAAGTGATTAAAAAGACTGGCGAAAAAGGTATGCTCATAAAACGCCACCAGGATTGCGCCTGGGAGGGTGCAGGGAAAACTCCGTCTTCCCTCTTGACATACTTATCATGGATGTCCCCGCACGGTCCCCGCACGGAAAAATTTACTTTTTGCAGGCGACTCATCACTCTCTCTCCCTTAAAAAATCCAGCAAATATTTATGCCTTATTCCACTTTTTTCCTCAATAAAAAACTTATCCATTGAAATAACTATTTTCTCGTAATTATCCCTGATTTTCTCAAGATTCCCAAACTCTCTCCTCATGCTCTTTTCAGTGGCTAACAGATAACATACCTGAAAATATTTAATTTCTTTTTGTTTTTGAGCAACAAAATCCACCTCTAAGCCGTTAAGTTTGCCAACATAAACCTTATAACCTCTTACCCTCAATTCATTATAAACTATATTTTCAAGCAATCCATTTATATCCCTTTCTTTATAACCAATTAATCCGTTTCTAAGCCCAATGTCGTTTAAATAGATTTTATCATAAAACTCCAGATATTTTTTTCCTTTTATATCGTATTGGCAAACCTTATTGATCAATATACCAGATTCTATATATTTTATGTAATTCAATACAGTATCAACAGAAATCTTAACTCTCTGAGATTTAAAATAATCAGCAATTTTTTTTGCTGTTGTAATATTACCTATATTATCAAACAAATATCTGACAATTTTATCAAATAATGCAGCATCTCGTATCTTAAATTTCGTGATAATATCTTTATATAAAATTGTATTTAAAACAGAATTTAAATAATCAAATACAATATCATCTTCAAAAGGCAGCAAATGAATACCTGGCAACCCACCGTATTTTATGAAATTTTTAAAATTTTCCTCAATATCCGGGATATTTCTTCTAAAAATTAAAAACTCTTTAAAAGTTAAAGGATAAACAGGAATTTCTACATATCTTCCGCTAAGAAGTGTTGCCAGATCACTTGAAAGAAGTCTGGAATTAGATCCAGAAATAACAATATCTCCAATCTCTTCAGACAAAAAAGAAACAATGGCTTTTTCCCACTGTTCAATTTCCTGTACTTCATCAACAAATATATATCTTTTCCCATTGATTCCTTTAAAATATCTTAAAGCATACTTATATAAATCTCTATAGTTTTGAATCTCATCATACTCTAATGATTCTTTATTTATGTAAAGAATATTTGAAACAGGTATGCCTTTTTTAAGTAATTGCCCCATTAACAGTTTTATGATGGAGCTTTTTCCGACCCTGCGCATCCCTATGAGCACCTTTATTATAGGTTTGTCTAAATACCTATTCAGGGCCGTTAGATATCTAACCCGCGGTATTAAATTTGACAGGTCAATATTTAGTTGTTCCATTTTTTCGATTATACAAGAAATTTTACCAGAAATCAACATATCTTCGACCACAATCGAAGAAATCCAGACATCATGAACATGCTAAAATTCACGGATTCAGATTCCAATCCTTAAACCAATTGTGACAAAAAAGTGCGTGCGGGCACCTGAACAGGATAAGGTATCTGAAAGCAATCTATTGAGCTAAATGGAGCGTCCATGACTACCTGAAACGCGTGTCTGGCTTTTATTTTTTCCTGAAAATAAGCAAGGTTATTGCTGAGACGGCTTTGAGCGCTTTTGACTTCCACCAAAAACCAGGGCTCCTCATCACGGGTAACCAGAAAATCCACTTCCTTACCGTCTTTTGTGCGCAGAAAAAAAAGCTCAAATTCCCCAAGACCAGTATCTGTCCAGAAATGAACAGCTTTTAAAAGATGAGAGGCTACCAGGTTTTCGTAGCGCGCTCCCACATCATTGAGCATGGCCCAATCCCAGAGGTAATATTTGGGCATTTTTCGCAAGCCACAAGCAAGGTTTTTGTGCCAGGGACGCACAGCAAAACAATAATATAGTGATTCAAGAATATTGATCCATCTTCTTATTGTATCTTCTGATATTCTGAGCTTTTTAGCCAGTTGAGAATAGCTTGTGAGCTGACCTGCCTGATGCTTAATAAGTTCTGCCAGCAGTTCAAAAAGACGTATTTCCTGAATTTTAGCAATATCATATATGTCTTCTCGAAGCACCTGAGCCAGCCGGGTCCGCTTCCAGCGATTGTAAAAACGTTTATTTCCACGTAAAAATGGCTGAGGAAAGCCACCAAAATCAATTAATTTTTGCCACATATTATCATCTATTTCCTGAGGCTTTTTAATGGCACCATCGAAAACGCCGGGACTTACAAGCTCACTGACAGTCAGGGGATGTAGCCTGTAAAGAAAATATCTTCCCATCAGACTATCCCCACCTTTGCGATAAATATCCAGTCTTGCACTGCCTGTTACTATGATTTGAAAGTGTGAATTTTGAACATAAGTGTCATAAAACCCTTTTAAAAAAGTTTTCCAGAGGGGATATTTATGAATTTCATCAAAAATTATTACAGAAGACTGAGGCAGGCCAATGTGTTCAGCTACTTTGCCAGGCCCCCTGATTATAAGCTCTCTATGATCTTCATTGTCCCAATTTAAATAAGTGGCATTTTTCTGAAAAATTTTGGCCAGAGTTGTTTTTCCAACCTGCCTTGGCCCGGCCAGAAAAGCCATTTCCTTGCCATCTCTAAAATGACTTTTTAATAATGACAAATATGTCCTCTCAATAAAACTCATACAATTGACACCTTTATTTGGGTGCATCCGCCAGTAGCGGGAAACCACCAATTTCAACCAAACTTCAGGGACA
>CAJXJU010000307.1 GCA_913055195.1 uncultured Desulfohalobiaceae bacterium
CAGAAGAGAATCTAGATTTGATAAAGAAAAGAGGATTGGATTATATATGCGTAGAGGGTGCGTCCGCTGCTAGCGGGAGAATCGTTAACCGCCAGAGGTGACTTACCGCTAATGTGCTTGCGTGGCAGGGACAGGCACTTGTGCCTGTCCCTGGAGTACGGTTGTAATTGGTGAAATCCCGCTAGTAGCGGACGCACCCTAAAAAAGGAGGTATATATGAACACAAATGTTTCTGATGTAAAGGTCATAGGTATTGGTGGTGCTGGATGTAATTGCATAAAATATCTGGCAAACCAGGGGATAAAAAAAGTAGATCTTATAATGGCCAACACAGATAAAAAAGCATTAAAGCCTGATGATGAAAATTTAAATGTTGCTGTTGTAATTCTGGGTGAAGACCTTGATTGTGCTGAAGGGACTAAAGGAGATCCAGAGCTTGGGTATGAGGCTGCAATGGAGAGTTATGATGAATTGAAAATGCTTCTGAAAGGAGCAGGTATGGTGTTTATTCGGGCTGGTATGGGAGGTGGAACAGGAAGTGGAGCAAGTGTAGTTGCAGCAGAAATAGCTAAAAAAAGTGGCGCTATGACTGTGGCACTGGTCAATATGCCTTCTTTTTTTGAAGGACGTAAAAGAAAGGATGTGGCTGAGCAATGGCTGAGTAAATTAAAGCAAATAGTGGATGGTATGGCAATAATGCCCAATGATAGCTTGTTGCAAAATCAATCAGGCAATAAGTCTTTTAGCGCTGCTTTGCAAGAAGGGGATCATTATTTTAAAGATATTATTAAGAGTTTGAATTGTTTTTTACAGCAAAAAGGAAAATTGTTATGTGATTTTATAAAAAGGAATGATTTGTGTCTTATTGGCGCTGGTAAAGATTGGGGTACTGATGGGCTGGTAAGTGCTGTGAAGAAGGCAATTGATTCATTGAGGACGTTAAATGATGTTGAGATGAAGGATATTAAGCATGTTTTGGCTGTAATTGCTAGAAAGAAAATGGATGATAGTGAGGATGAGGGAGTGATAGATGGATTGATTGAGGGAGATGTGATTGTAGATGTCGTCTGGATTGAGGATGAGGAATTGGAGGATGATGATGTGAGGGTGGTGGTGTTGGGTGCATGAGTCGCCTGGAAAAGGATTTTTTGCAGCCGATTCATGGAGATAACTTTTGGCTTAATGTTTTAAAGATGAGGAGAAATAAGGAAGATGACCAATTGTCATTGTGCTGAAAGAGGAAGTCAAAGATGGTTGCAGGAATTGATTAACTGCCATCAAGCATTGCTCAATAAGAAGATTGCAGAAAAAATAAACCAGAATTCATTACAAATCCAGTGGTTATCGCCTTTAGATGAAGATAATTTTAGGGAATATGGCGATAAATCCCTTTTAGTACGTCTTGGAATTGAAGAACATGCAGAAAAGTTAAAAGAATTCTGGCCTGAACCCGGTCCACAATGGGATGGTTGTGGGAAAACTTCAGATGGAAAGTTTTTTCTTATTGAAGCAAAGGCTAATATTCATGAATTGATTTCATCATGTAGAGCAACAGACGAGCGTTCCAGAAAAAAAATAAATAAGGCTCTTGCTGAAACACAGCAATTTTTGCGCTGTAATCCTAAAATTAATTGGGTTGCTGGATTATATCAGTTTGCCAATAGAATAGCTCATTTATATTTTTTCAGAGAAAAGTGTGGCCTGGATTTATGGTTGGTGCATATTCACTTTTGTAATGATCAGACACATATAAAAACATCAAAAGAAGAGTTTGAAGGCGCTATGTTGTTAGCAAAAAAGTTGTTAGGATTAGGAGAGCATAGATTAAATAAATATATTTTGAACTTATTTGTATATACTGACAGGACTTTCCCCACTTTTGGATGATTTCAGGATTTAAGTGCCAGAAGTCCAGATTATCTTTTATTAGCTAATTTTTTGAAAGCATTGAATGATGAACATTGAATGCTCAATGTTTTTAATGTTAGACGATAACAATTTTGTTGAAAATGATAATTCAGACTTTTTGCAGTTAAATTAAGGGAGGGTAGTAATGTCAAAAGATGCATTTGGATTAGATGAGATTTATCAAAATTGTATTAAAAATAAAATTAAGCTGCCTACAGTTCAAAGAGGATTTGTCTGGAAGCCATACCAGATAGAAGAATTATGGGATTCATTGTTGCGTGGCTACCCAATTGGAGCAATTGTTCTACACCCTAAAAAAGAAAACGGTCAGGAAATCTTTGAGGTTCTGGATGGACAACAAAGGATTACTGCTATTTGTCTTGGTATGTTATCCAGATGTAATGATAACACCGAGAATAAAATCCTGAAAGCTTCAATAAGTAATATACGAATTTTTATTGATTTAGCAAAACCTGAAGATGATAATGATACAAGAAAGTATATCTTTCGCGTAATTACCAGTTCTCATCCCTGGGGGTATCAAAGAAAAGACAATAGAAAAACTCTTGAGGCTAATAATATTAGAAGGGCTATGAATGAATATAAAATACCTCAAAAATATAAAGGGAAAAATTTTTATGAAATTCCTTTGAAATATTACTATCCTTTTGATGCTATAGAGCCTTATCCCTGGGATCTGTTCATAAATCCAGACTATACAGATTTGCCATCATTGAAAAAAGCTCTTGAAGAATGGCGTAGAAACTATTGGAATGGAAAAAATAGAGTTGGCGAATATTTAATGAAACAGGCTAAAAGAAATGACAAAAGTGATAAAAACAAGAAAATTGAGTTTTATACAATTGAAGAAATCTGGGATGCCATTCAAAACATGCGCAAGATACAAAAGATGCCAATTCTGTATCTGGATTTTTCATCCATACTTAACTCTTCAACATCACATTTATCTAATACTAAACAAGTATCAATGGATGATAT
>CAJXJU010000308.1 GCA_913055195.1 uncultured Desulfohalobiaceae bacterium
CATTACTTAGTTAAAACCCTCAAAAAATTTTATTCCCTATCTTTTTTGCCAAAATTTTATTCTTGACGCTTATAGCACCCAGTGATATATTTTAAAAAATGAAAAAATTGATGGTCAAACATTTTTATCGCTGGGCCAGGAAAGAAAAAATTCCTGTTGAAATCCTGGCAAAAGCCATAGATGAAGTTCTGCAAGGACAATATGAAGCTTCACTGGGAGGTTATTTGATAAAAAAGCGTATCGCTTTTAATAATCGTGGCAAAAGAGGAAGTAGTCGCACTATCATTTGTTACCAGCGAGGGAAAATAGCGATTTATCTCTATGGGTTTTTAAAAAATGAAAAATCTGATTTAACTAAAAAGGAGTTGCTGGCATTAAAGGCATTAGCAAAAGTTCTGGTGCAATTGTCTGAAGATGATATTCAAACAGCAATAGAACAAAAAGAATTATGTGGGATAGGATAATGAGAGAAAGAATACGAGAAGCCGTAACCAAGACAATTAATGGATTATATAGATGTGGAGTAATTGACAGGATTACAAGGCGCAATATTGAAAAATTGTGTCTGCCAGAGGTAAAACGATACAGTCCAGAGGAAATTGTAGCCATTCGTAAGAAATACAATCTGAGTCAGGCAGCATTGGCGAGTTTGTTCAATGTGAGCGTATCAACAGTTCAGAAATGGGAGCAAGGCAAGAAAAAACCAATGGGTGTATCCTGTAAATTACTGGACATAGTTGAAAGGAAAGGCATTGAAGTGCTTTTGTAGCGACACAAGAGAAGCAAACGTGATAAGGTCTAGTTGGCCATTCCGACCTTTTAAAAGGTTAAATTAGCTTTTACTTGACTTAAAATTAGTGAAAATGGAGACATCCATGATAAATATGTCAAGTTACATCTTCCACTTTTTGCAGGTACATCTTCTCAAGGAGGTGATAATATGCCTATATATGAATATAAATGTATAGATTGCGGTAATGTATATGAATGTTTTATAAAGCATAATGATGATAAACAAATAAAATGCCCGGAATGCGGTTCTACCAATAAGAAAAAAATTCTCTCTGTTACGTCCCCAATTTATTCTGAAAATCACAGGCCACACGGAAAAACATGCTGTGGCAGAGAAGAAAGATGCGATTCTCCACCATGTGGAGGCGGGGGTAGATGCAGAAGAACTAATTAAATCACGTTGTTCCAGATACACCATTTGGTGCCGAGCACCTGAACATAGCTACAATTAGTTCAGGTGAAGTCTGATTAGCACATCTCAGGTGCTCGGCCTGTCCCTGAAAAATGTTCATGCTACTTAAATTTTAGCCAGATGAACGCATTAAAATTCACGGATTCAGGATGAATTAACAAAATAGCTTAATCAATAATCTCAATATCTATGTCATTCAAATATTCTTTTGCCAGAGCATGAATGTTGATTAATGGTAATATTACGCTTGCAAACCCGGCATTACTTAAAAAACTGGTTATAGTACCTCTTAAATAAGGTAAAAGCAAGGCAGGAATCTGATATTTTACCAACCTTTCTTCAATTTTTTTCTCAAATTTTCCTTCTTTAACTACAAATAAGCCCGCTATTCCGGCCTCCAGTTTAAGAAGCTCCAGCTTCTTTTCTTTGTCCTGGGCATCAGGCAATTCCAGACGCAATCTAATATCAAGTCCTCCAATATATGCTTTCTGTTTTTTTGAGAAAACAGGCTGCCTGAGTCCAATCTGAACTTCCCATAGATTTTGGTCAATTGGTTCATTAACTTCCAATAGTTGGAAATAAGGGCTCATTTGATAGTTAAAACGATCAATTTTATAGGATTTGAATTGAAATTCAGATATCATGCTGCCATCCATCCATCATATTCTGGTGCAGAATATCCTGGAATTTTATGGACACTACTCATACTAGCTGCCTGGTTTTTATATTTATTTCTATTAACCAAATTTTCAACTTTCCTTTTTGATAACACAACACTTTCCATTTTATTAATAATCATAACATTTTGCCCGGTTCTTTTTGAATCTTCTAATTGCTTCTTTTTAAGATATAATTCCCATTCATATTCAGCAGCTCCAAGTTCAATCATGGCCTGGGCAATGTCTCCATTCGCATGTTTATCAAGTCCTGCATAAAATTCTTTATCGTCTAAGGACATCAGATAATCAAAAGCAGCATCTAAAGCTTTTTCTATATCCTTACTCATAGAAAACATTTATATCACCTCACATTCCTTTATTCTTATACATGATACATCTCTAACAACCAAACAATCAGGAGCGCCAAAAATCCTTATATTATATTCAGGACAATTACCAGGTGGCGCTAGTCTGACATGAAGTATCTTTATTTTGTACTTACTCTGTAATTCTGTAATTTTAATAAACCAATCATATAAACTGGGTAACTCCCTGGGGTCATTAACACCTTTTTTATCTATAAGTTTATGTAGGCGTTCTCTAACTTCACTATTCTCTAAATCAAGAAAATTTTCTGGTTCAATATGCAATATTCCCCAAATTAAAGCGCATCTTTTGCTTTGGTCGCTATCATATTTTTTCTTTGCTAAACATTGTCTGTACCAGCATATTCCCAGATCCCGTGCTTTATATCCTGTCCAAAAATACACTCCCTTACCAGCTCTGCCTCTTGAGCACTTAAAGCCATCCTGTTTAATTTTTTTTGCTCTTGACTCTGTTGTCCCATGCACTCCTTTCAGCTTCTTCATAGAAGTTTTATACCACCATACAAATCGTTTGTATATCTCTCTGATAAGGCCAAAATGATTAGCCTGTCAATAACTTTGACCAGTCACAGCAGGGCTGTCTCATCTAAATTTTGCCACCTAAAGAAAAATAGTGGTTATAGTTTATAATACCCTTAATTTATTAAAAAATT
>CAJXJU010000309.1 GCA_913055195.1 uncultured Desulfohalobiaceae bacterium
TCACTGTTCACTGTTCACTGATCACTGTTCACTGATCACTGTTCACTGTTCACTGTTCACTGTTCACTGTTCACTGATCACTGTTCACTGATCATCGCTCTGGCTACTCGAAGCAGGTTATCCTCCCAATCATAGGCCAGTGGATCAAGGTTAACCACCTTTCCCCCAATAGCCCTGGCAATGACACGAGCGCTTTTAGCTGAAAACTGCTTCTGGACAAAAACAACTTTAATTCCTTCCCTTTTGGCCAACTGCATAAGTCTTTGTAAATCCCTGACTCCTGGCTCTTTGCCTTCTACTTCAATGGGAATTTGCTGCAACCCAAAATCCCGGGCAAAATATCCCCAGGAAGGATGAAAAACCATAAACTTGCGTTTCTTGAGTTTTAAAGGGTCTAAAATTTCTCTGATTTTTTGCTCCAGTTTGTCTATGCTTTTGCAAAAACGATAAAAATTCTTTTTATAAACATCCCGGTGGTTGGGATCAATTTTTGCCAGACCTTTCAAGATATTCTCAGCCTGAATTTTGACGAGCCCGGGCGAAAGCCAGACATGAGGATCTTTTATACCTGAACCTTTTAGCTGGCTCCCTGGTTTCAGGTGATGATCATGTAAGATATCTTCCATTTTATCCATAGGTCTTTTCTTGATTCCGGCATCTGTGTGAACAATAAGGAGCCCGGGATTGAGCATGGCAAATTTCTTTAACCATACCTGCTCAAAAGGAACTCCAATAGCAAAATAGGCTTTTGCCTGCCTGAGCTTGATCATTTGTTGAGGCTTAGGCTCATAAGTGGCCGGACTGGCCCCGGGCATCACCATAACCTGGACATCTACTAAATCTCCCCCAATTTTCTCCACAAAATACTTCTGGGGTAAAATGCTCACAAAAACCAGCGCTTTCGCTATTTGCGCGGTCTTTTCTGCCCGGGCACTATTTTGACAAAGAGCAAAACATACTAAAAATAATATGATCTTAAATAATTTGTTAAAAGTCATTTCAATAAACCTCATTTTTCAAAAAATTTTTAATTTAACCTGGATATTTTAAAAGTCAAGTTTCAAAATATCCATGACAAATTAAAAATCAACATTCACCATATCCAGCCGCAGTTCACCCGAAGAAAGTCTGTGCAGCGATTCGGGCTTCAGTATCTGAATATCACGTCCCTGAATGCCAATAAGCCCTTTTTCCTCCATCTTCCTGATTACCCTGCTCATGGTCTCAGGAGTAACTCCAACTATTTTGGCTAACTCCTTGCGAGAAATATTAAGATTTAACGCCATTCGCTCTCCATTTCTGTCAAATGAGATGCTCTGAACAAAAAAAGCTGCCACCCGCTGAGGCACATCCATAAGAGAAAATGATGCAATGGTATCCAGAGCTGTTTTAAGCTTATAGGTAAGAAGAGACAAAATTTTAAACATAAGATCAGGCTGGCTTAAAACCAGTTCTCTAAATTTCTGAGCTGGAATAACAAAAACCTTACTTTGTTCCAGTGCAACAAAACTTCCAGGACATTCCTGACCCGGCACAAGCCCAATCAAACAAAAAACTTCACCAGGACCAAATAAATAAAGTATCTGCTCCTTACCCTCATAAGAAGTTCTAACAAGCTTTACCCTTCCAGTTATAACCAGATAAAATGCTTCATCTTTTTGCTCAACCTGCTTAATAATTTGTCCTGCATTAAAATTTTTTGTTCCTCCGGAACCAGCCAGCAGGCTTAGTTCATTTTCGGTTAGATCTCGAAAAATAAAACAAGAACGCAAATAGGAAAGTATTTCATCAAAATCAGATACTGCCTTCTTAATCATCAGCTTCTCTCCATAAATTGATTTAAATCAATGCGTTTTTTTTCACATGTATCTATATAATCAAAAGTGGAAAGACAATTTTTATTTAATCAAATTCAAAAGGAGGTAAACATGCCGCCGCTTTCCAGACGAGGATTTCTCTCCACATTAGGAGCTGGCACCATTACAGCCATGTCCGCGGATTCTGGTGGAAACTACAATTGCCACCACTTCCCTTAAACTTGAATCTGAAATGGAAATTTTAAGTTCTCTCTCACGCATCACTATTTTGCTGCTGGGCATTTATATGGTTCTTAAAATCGGCGATCTTCTTTACCGCAAACAAATAAGCGCTCTCTTTGCTGGAACCGGACAAGGCATGGCTCTTTTAACAGAAATTGCCTTAGGCGTTGTCCTGCCCTGGTTTATGCTTTTATTTGAAGGCGTACGAAAATCACGGCGACTTTTGTTTACAGCCGCGCTGCTTATCGTGCTGGGCCTTGCTTTAAACCGTTTTAACGTCTTTATTGTAGCCTTTTCACCGCCCTTTGCCAGTGCGCCATATTATCCGTCCATTGGAGAAATACTTCTTACATCAGGCTTTGTGGCGTGTATCTTCTTTCTCTACCGCGCATTTGTAACCTTCTTCCCGGTGCTCAGCGCCAGAAAACAGGAGGCGTAAAACATGAAAGCAATACTTTATATTTTGCGGGCCTGTCTGATCGCGGTTTTTGTCGCGTCCTTTGCCTGGGCAGCAAATATTCCTGACCAAAACCAGGGGCCTGTACAAAAAACACACAAAGATAAACATCCCAAACCTGCTGGGTGGATAGCAAAGGACCAGGCTGCTGCCCTGCAAAGAGCTGGAAAAAAAGTTCCTTATATCCAGAAAGTCCTTCTGGAAGACCTGCCCTTAAGGCGGCAGCGTCTGCGCAAACTCGGACTTGGCATTAAAAACATCCAACACAGCTACATGGTGTTAAACAGTCCTTACGTCAATACTTATGAGGATAAATACGGGCCAGTGCGTTTTATGCACAGCCAGCACGCTGCCAGATTAAATGAAGATTGCGCTCTGTGTCATCACTATC
>CAJXJU010000310.1 GCA_913055195.1 uncultured Desulfohalobiaceae bacterium
AAATGAAAGGATTGAATTTGCCCAATTAATAATGGCCAGCATAGATTGCGAAGAAGATAAAATTCGGAAGCTCTGGTTGGATGGAATCAAAGACCGGAGACAAGCCGTTAAAGATGGACGCGCAAAATTAATCGATTTTGATATCTCTTGCTTAACTTTTACCGGATCTCCAATTGTTAAGGATATCAATTATAATCTTGAGCATTCTGAAATAAAAATATTATCATACTTTTGAGTACCATTAAATGGATACCTGCATTCCCAAATACGTCAAGGCAAAACAGCAGGGCTGGTTATTGGAAAAGATCAAACAATCATCGGCTCTTTTGGCCTCTTGTACTTTGTGTCCAAGGCAGTGCAAGGTGGATCGGACAAGGGAAGAAAAAGGGTATTGTTCAACAGGTAAAAAGGCAGTTGTATCAAGCTGGGCACCTCATTTTGGTGAAGAACCGCAACTGGTTGGTGATAAAGGTTCTGGGACCATTTTTTTCTCTCATTGCAACCTGAAATGCGTTTTTTGCCAAAATTATGAGATCAGTATTAAAGGTATGGGGCAGGAGGCTGATGATGAGCAAATCGCATCTATCATGCTGTATCTGCAAAAAATCGGGTGCCACAATATCAACCTTGTTACCCCCAGCCATGTGGTCCCGCAGATTTTAAAAGCATTAGATATAGCAGTCGGTTATGGATTGAATATCCCTCTGGTTTACAATTGTTCAGGGTATGAAAGCATTGATACCCTGCGTATTTTAAAAGATGTCATTGATATTTATATGCCGGATTTCAAATTTTGGAAGCCTGAGATTTCCAAAATATGCTGTCACGCCCGGGATTACCCTCAAATAGCAAGGAAAGCGGTCAAGGAAATGTACGATCAGGTGGGGGATTTAAAAGTGGATAAGAGCGGCATTGCCTGTTCAGGGCTTATGATCAGGCATCTTGTCATGCCTGGAAACCTGGATGAAACCTATCATATTTTAAAATTCCTTAAAGAGAAAGTATCCTCCCATATCCATGTTAATATCATGTCCCAATACCGCCCCATGGGAGATGCCTGCAAAATCAAAGAGCTTTCAAGACCGGTGACTCCTGAAGAATTCAGGAAAGCACTGCACATGGCCAAAAATCTTAATCTGAAAATTGTCCGGTGAATTCAAAACCGCTGCTTTACATTATAAGTTATGTTCTAATAGTTAAACAGGATATCGTTTTCCAGATAAGCCTGTTCAAGTTTTTCCTGGTGATTCTTGAGCGTTTTTCCCATATCCGACGTCAGGATATGAACCAGATAATTAATCAGACTGATCAGGGATGTCGGACTTCCCAGGAACGGAATTGTTTTCAGCGGTGCGATAAGAACATGGTCGCTGAACTGGATCATATGTTTGTGCTATTGAATAAATTTTAAATTTATGCACAATAGGGCAGATGATTAAAACGCCTTTTATAAAAGTTTCAGCCAGTCTGCTGTGGATTTTCAAAATAATGTCGTACATGATTAATTGAAAAAAGTATACCAGATAGTTGATTTGACATTGTGGCTATGTGCGAGTATATTTAACTGTATCTAAAAATAATAGCGAGAAAATTCGGATTGGGATTAAAATGTCAAGGTATTTAAAGAGATATATAGAAAATATAATCACAGAAGACTTGAGTCAAAAAATGGTTTTTATAGGCGGACCTCGTCAGACAGGGAAAACTACCCTTGCAAAGCATCTTTGCAAGCAGGCAGGGTTTGATCCGGAAAAAAGATATCTAAACTGGGATGCGTTAAATGATCGTGAAAAAATAATGGCTGAAATGTTTCCTGCAGGTTCCGGTTATCTGGTGCTGGATGAAATTCATAAATATTCCAGGTGGAGACAGGTTGTAAAGGGTCTTTATGATAAACGGGGGCATGAAATACAAATTCTTGTAACCGGAAGCGCAAAACTTGATTACTATCGCCGCGGAGGAGATTCCTTACAGGGCAGATATCATTTTCACAGGCTTTTACCGTTAACCTTTGCCGAGCTTGATGATCAACACCCTGATATGATAGAAAATCTTCTGGTGTACGGTGGTTTTCCAGAACCTTCTTTCCTGCAATCTGAAAGACAGACAAAAAGGTGGAGTAGAGAGTATCGATCAAGACTTGTACGCGAAGATCTGGCTGATCTTGAAAATGTAAAAGATTTAGGACTGATCGAACATCTGGCATTTCGTTTGCCTGATCTGGTTGGAAGTCCTTTGTCAATTAATGCGCTTAGGCAGGATTTGCAGGTGTCTCATCAGTCTGTTGCACGATGGATTAACATGCTTGAAAATCTTTATATGATATTCAGAATTTATCCTTTTGGGGCTCCAAAAATCAGAGCAGTAAAAAAGGAGGCAAAGCATTATCATTTTGACTGGACTCTTGTCAAAGAGACTGGAAAACGTTTTGAAAATCTGATTGCCTGCCATCTTTTAAAATGGTGTTATTTTATGCAGGATACGCAAGGCAGAGCAATTGACTTACGTTACTTCAGAGATATCGATAAAAGAGAAGTTGATTTTGTAATAACAGAAGACAATAAACCCCTTTATTTTATTGAATGTAAAAAAGGTGGCCAGAAAATAAACAGACCGCTCCATTATCTGAAAATTCGTTTTCCTGATGTCAAAGCAGTTCAGGTCGTCCTTGAAAAAAATATTGACCTTGTTTCAAAAGATGATATCAGGGTTTGCTCAGCCCATATTTTCCTTTCCGAGTTTGTTTGATCTCGTGTTTATTGAAATTTTTTATCCTTTAAAAAAATAAACTGGTAAAAAATTTTCAAATACCTTTACATTCGGAAAGGAACGGTTACACAGGCAAAAGCCTTTTAACAGAAATGATAAACTAACACCTTTT
>CAJXJU010000311.1 GCA_913055195.1 uncultured Desulfohalobiaceae bacterium
CTCTGTAATTGGGTGAAAATATTGAACATTTTTTTCAAGTCAGAAAGTTGAGTAAACTATATATTTGTTGAGCAGGTTAAGTCTGGTGAAAAATCTGGATTAAAGAATGGAGAGAACAAGAAGATGAGGGGAAAAATAAAAAGTTTTCTGGGATTGATTGTTTTGATTTTGTTCCTGGCAGGATGTATGCCAAAAAGTGTACCATCTCCCTCATACAGGATTAAGAGGAAATATTCTTCTCGTCACCCAAAGGGGACACAGAAGCAATATATTGTTTATGGCAAGAGATATAAGCCTTTGAGAACAGCTCATGGGTTTGTTCAGGAAGGCGTGGCTTCATGGTATGGCCCAAAGTTTCATGGCCGAAGAACTGCCAGCGGCGAGATATATAATATGTATGCTCTTACAGCGGCACACAAAATCTTGCCCATGCATACTAAAGTTAAGGTAACCAACCTGGAAAACGGACGCAGTTTGATAGTGCGCATCAATGACCGTGGACCATTTGTTAAAAACAGAATAATTGATCTTTCTTACGCTGCCGCCAGGAAATTAGGAATTGTTGGACCTGGCACAGCAAGAGTGCGTCTTGAGGCACTTGGCTCCTGGTCACCAGGTAGTCCGGGAATTTTCTATGTACAGATTGCTTCATTTGGAGTTTATAAAAATGCTGTTGCTTTAAAAAAGGAATTATGCCGTAAAGGTTTTGTGCATACCAGACTACAGAAATTCAAATATCAGGGCCAGACTTTCTGGCGGGTACAGGCTGGTGTTTTCAAAAGTCTGGCCCAGGCCAGGAAAGTCCGGGCCAGTTTAGAGCAGAAGTACCCTAAGGCATTTGTTATTGCGGATTGAGCTCCTCCCTGAATTTTCTGGAGAGCCTGAATACAACTACCTTGCGTCCCGGCAAAGTGATGCTTTCGTTGGTCTGTGGATTTCTGCCCTTGCGAGGTTTTTTTTCATAAGCTTCAAACTTGCCAAATCCGCTGATAAGTAGAGCATGGTCATTTTTTATGGCCTTTTTCATTAAATCCAGAAGATGCTCCACCTGAGCCTTGACCTCGGCCCTGTTTCGTTTACTGTGTTCATAAATTTTGTCCACGATGTCAGCTTTGGTTAATGTTTTGCCCATATTACCTCCAGTGGTGGTGATAAAATTAAATTCTGGCTTTGATTTTTTGGGCGAACTGCTCCATTTCCTGTGCGTCTGTGTATTCATGTTGGCCCCATAGTTTTAACCCGTCCTCTTTATAACGGGGAATAAGGTGCCAGTGTGCATGGTGAACCACCTGGCCTGCTGCCTCGTAATTATTCATGCCGATGTTCAGGCCGTCAGCATTTAAGGCAGAGAGAATGGATTTGCCAACTTTTTGCATGGCCAAAATGAGTTCCTGTCCCAGCTCTAAAGGAAGCTCAAAAATAGTGGGGTAATGTTCTCTGGAGATGATCAGAGTATGCCCTTTGTTGACAGGGGCAATATCTAAAAAAGCCAGGACGTGATCACTTTCGTAAATTTTATGACAGGGAATTTTTCCCTGGACAATCTGGCAAAAAATACAGTTTTCCATATTTTCTACTCCGGATATGGTTTAAAGTTTTAGAGTGTTGTGTGGTATGTTTTAGCTATACAGTTTAGCCAGGCTCTTTAAATAGGATTTAGGGCCTTAAAGATGGGATTCAATTTGTCTTAAGCTGCGACTTTAAAAAAGCTTATACACTAGCTGTATTTTTTTGGCAAGTCTAACACGTTATTTTTTCTATCTATTTACATTTATGAAAATTTTAAGTTTTAAGTTTTATCATCCCGAGCCACAAAAAAGGAAAATGGCTGTATGGCCAGTTTTCCTGCCTTTTGCCGGGTGTAAAAGAAGATGTGTCTATTGTGCTCAAGACCTGCAAACAGGGGAGCCAGAGCGTCTTGATTTTGAGCGCATAGGAGAAAAAATTGAGCACGAGCTTAATGAGCGCTTTGCCCGAAAAAAAGAATCCATTGCTCTTGGTTTTTTTGGCGGAAGCTTTACAGGTCTGCCCAGGGAGAAAATGATTTATTTTTTATCTTTGGTCAAAAAATTAAAGAATAAAGGAATAATAAGTCATATTCGCTGTTCAACAAGACCGGATATGATTAGCCGGGATATTTTAAGCTTGCTTGCTGATTCTGGAGTGGACATGGTAGAACTGGGGGTGCAAAGCTTTGACAACCAGGTGCTCAAGTTAAGTGGCCGGGGGTACTGTCGTGATGATATAGTGCCAGCCTGTGAAATGGTTTCCAGAGCGGGCCTGAGCCTGGGCATTCAGCTGCTGCCAGGACTACCCGGACATGAACTGAAGAGCTGGTTTGAGGACGTGCGCTTATGTATAGGGATGCAACCAGAAGTTGTGCGAGTCTATCCATGTCTGGTCCTTAAATCCACTCCTCTGGCAAAGTGGTGGTTCAAAGGCCAGTATCGTCCGTGGACCTTGCCTGGGACTGTGTTTGCAATAGCTTTAAGTCTTCCGTTTTTCTGGCGGGCCAAAGTGCAGGTTATTCGTCTGGGTTTGACACCGGAAAAAAGTCTGATCCAGAATATTCTGGCCGGTCCATGGCACCCTGCCCTGGGCAATATGTGCAGGAGTATCGCTTTGAGACATTTAATATTGTATGAGCTGGGCAGGATTGGATGCAGGATAAAGCGGATCTATGTTCCCAAAAAGTATGTGAGTGAATTTTGGGGCTATAAAGGTGGAAATAAAAAGGTCTGGATCAAACTGGGGATTCAAAAAAGTCAGGTTGAGCCCTGGGAAAAGGATTATTTTCAGATTTTTGCATCAACTTTCGGAGTTTCGAAAGTTGAGAAATCCGAAATTCGAATATCGAAATCCGAAACAAATTCGAATTT
>CAJXJU010000312.1 GCA_913055195.1 uncultured Desulfohalobiaceae bacterium
GAATTTCGATATTCGGATTTCGAATTTCTCAACTTTCGGAACTCCGAAAGTTGAGGTATTTGACTTCACATTCTCCTGGCTTCTCAACTTCTTGTCTTCTCATCTTCCTTCCTTTAAAATCTTCAAAAACACCCAGGATATAGAAACAAGAGCAGTTAAAATTAACAAACAATGAATAGCAAAGTAGTAACGGTGAAAAAAAGTAGTCTTTGTTAGTAATTTGATTTCACCGCTTAAAAATGCGTCAGCAAACAACCTGGTTTGACTTATGATTCTTCCATGAGGGTCAATTATAGCTGAAATTCCTGTATTTGTGCAGCGCACTAAATATCTCCCTTGCTCCACTGCTCTGAGTAAGGCTAAATGCAAATGCTGATCCGGGGCAGACGTATCACCAAACCAGGCATCATTACTAATATTTACAAAGAAATTGGCTCCCTGCTCCACCCGCTTTTGGGCCAGATGCGGAAAAATGGCCTCATAACAAATGAGCACTCCCAAAGCAAGATTATCCAGGCGCATTGGCCTGGTGTGGTGGCCAGGTGAAAAATCACCTACTCCTTCAACTAATTTGTGTAAAAAAGGTAAATACCTTCCAAATGGAATATACTCCCCAAAAGGAACTAAATGTTCTTTGTCGTAATATGCTTGTATTTCTCCCTTTTTGTTTACTAAAAAAGCCCGGTTAAATAATCTATACCCATTTCCAGATGAAAAAAGCTTATATCCTGGTGCGCCAGTAATAAGATTAATCTTCTCGGATCTTACAAAACTTTTTATTTTCAAGCTTAAATCACTTAGATCCTGAAAATAAAAAGGTAGAGCTGTTTCCGGCCAGACAACCAAATCTGGTTTCCTTTCCTGTAACCCTTTTCTGGTCAAGAAAAAATATTTATCAATAGTTTTCAACTGGTAAATTTTATCCCACTTTTTATCCTGATCAATATTGCCCTGAACCAGAAGGATTGTTTTTTTTGTCCCTGGCTGCATATTATTTTTCGCTACCACACCTGGCAACATAATAAAAAATATCAAAACAATGGCTGAAAAAATAGTTTTTTTGCCTTTCAAACTAATCCAGATGGAGCAGATTACAAGAAGAAACCCCAGCCCATAGGAACCAATATACTTAACTGGCTGGATAAAAAAGGACCAGTTGCTAAAAGATGAGACCAGGAGGAACCAGGGAAAGCCTGTGAATAAATATTCCCGCGCAATCTCCAGACTTGCCCAGACACTCGCCCCTGCAATAGCCAGAACCGGCCAGGGGAACCTATCTTTAAAAAAATTCAAAGCCAGGGCATAACTGGATGAAAACAGGCTCAGATAAAATCCCATTAAAACCGGGAAGGGCACGGCCAAAAACAAGGGCACTTGTCCATACCTATGCACAGGGACAACAAGCCAGTAAAGAGCCAGAGAGTAAGCCGGCACTGAGCAGATGAGACTTAACCTGAATACTTTGCCCGGCGATCTTTTTTTGAAAGCTATGTAATTCAGGCCACAGAGAAAGAAAAAGATGAATGGCGGAAAATGAAGTATAGAATTGGCAAAACCAAAAAAAAGACCCAGGCAACAGCTCAAAATCAAGAAAAAATTTCTTTTCAAAAACTGCATTATGAACAGCTTTATTCGGACTTTAATTTTCTAATAATTAGCCACCTAACATGCTTTGCATCTGCATCCTGAATCTCGTATTCGTATCTATCATCAACAATTTTTTCTCCTTTTTGAGGCACTTTTCCGGCCAATTGACAAAGATAACCGCTGATTGTTTCCACCTGTTCCGACTCTAATTCCAGTTCTGTCTGTTCGCTTAAATCTTCTAAATAAGTTCTTCCTGTTACCAGATAAGAACCATCGGTTTGTTTTATAATCTCCTCTGGCCGCGGCCTATCATATTCGTCTTCAATTTCTCCCACAATCTCTTCCAGGACGTCTTCTAAGGTCACTATACCTGAAGTGCCGCCATATTCATCAATGACGATGGCCATGTGTACTTTCTTACTCTGAAATTCAAGTAAGATTTCCCTGATATTTTTTGTATCCGGCACAAATAATGGGGCACGAATAATGTCTTTTAAAGTAACTTGTTCAGTTCTATCTAACAAACGATATTTTAATAAATCTTTGGCATGAATGATACCAACGATATTGTCTCTATTATCTTTATAAATTGGAATGCGAGAATGGCCACTTTCGATAATTAGTTTGGCCACTTCGTCCAAAGTATCCTCTATTTCAGCACAAACAAGATCGGTCCGTGGAATCATAATTTCATGTGCCTGTTTTTGACCAAGCTGAAGCACATTAAGAAGCATGGACACTTCATAGCTTTTAAGCACTCCCTCCGCCTTGGCCTCCAGGATGGCTTCTTCCAAAGGAAGATCACATTTAGCGCCAAAAATTTTCTTCATCATGGTCCAGAATTTACTTTCTGAGCCTTCTTCCAAAGTTTATCCTCCTATTGTCTGGAAAAATACATAGTTTCCGGCATAGCCAAAACCAACTTCTTTTCATGATCCTCTATATCTAACACTGTAGCAGTAAAACGATAAATTATTTCTCCTTTTGAATCTATTAGTTTACAATAACATGTTACGTCTTTATCTACCCATAATTTATTAATTTTGGTATTAATACAAACTAAAATAATGCTTTTACTGGAGATTTCAGAAATATTTAGATCAGTAGCCACCTTCTTTCCATCAATCTCCATTGTAACAAGCGTACCTTGAGACATACATTTTTTTAAAATTTTCTTTATCTTTCCTATATGATCAACTGAATTTATAACCGACTTTGATTGAAATAATAATCTATTCAATAAATACCCAAACAATATAATCAATCCAATA
>CAJXJU010000313.1 GCA_913055195.1 uncultured Desulfohalobiaceae bacterium
CCTCAGCTTCCTGAAATTCGCCTCACCATACGGTATTTTTCTCATCTCCTGCTCCCATGTTAAACGACAATAATTCTGATAAAAATGTTAGCTTGCCAACCTGCTCGCCTCCTGCTAACAACCCGGCAGGGGAAGAGTCAGGACATCCTGAACAAACCCCGAAACCGCAAAGCAAAACATATTGACTTCCCTGAAAATCAAAAAATAATACCGAAAAAACATACAAATAATCAACAAAAATATGAAACTTCAATCTGACTGGTCTAATGTCAACAGCCTGAAATTACTCAAAAGATGTCTATCTTATTTCAAGCCGTATAAATGGCGTATAGCCATCTCTATCATTTCCATGTCCATAGTTGCTGCGTGTTCAGCAGCAGCAGCCTTTCTGGTCAAACCTGCCCTGGACGATATTTTCATCAAAAAAGATAAACAAGCTCTTATGTACATCCCCATTCTTTTGATTATTGTCTTTATCGTCAAGGGAGTGTTCAGATTTCTGCAAAATTATGAGATGAATTATTGTGGTTTAAAAGTGCTGGAACGCCTTCGCAATGAACTGCACTCCAGAATTATCTCCCTGCCAGTAAATTTCTTTGACGACAATCAGACTGGCATGCTCATGTCCAGAATTCTTAATGATGTTACCTTAATCCGATCCAGCCTGCCCAGTATAGTCATGCTTACCAGACAGATTCTGACCATGCTGGGGCTATTATGCGTTGTATTTTACCGCGATCCATACCTGGCATCAATTGCAATTCTGGTCCTGCCCCTGGCTATTTATCCTTTTATCTATTTTGGCAAAAAGCTCCGTAAACTGGGCCGTAAAAATCAGGGAAAAATCTCAGACATTGCTTCTTTTTTGCAGGAAATTTTCAGCGGGATAAAAGTAGTCAAGGCTTTTGCAACTGAGAAAAAAGAGCAAGAAAAGTTTCACCAGGAAAATTCAAGGCTGGTGAAAATCGCTATCAAAGAAATAAAATATAATGAACTGTCATCTCCTGTTATGGAACTGATTGGAGCATTAGGCGCTGGCATTGTTGTCTGGTACGGGGGAACACTGGTTATTGAAGGCAAATCTACGCCTGGCACCTTTTTTTCTTTTATGACCGCGCTGATTATGCTCTATGATCCCATAAAAAAATTAAACAGCGCCAACTTAAACATTCAAAAGGCCCTGGCTGGCGCTGAAAGGGTTTTCCAGGTACTGGACAGTAAAGAACTCCAGATAGAACAATCCGGCCAGATAACCCTTAAACCGCCATTTCAGGAATTAATCCTGAAAAATGTCACCTTTACTTATAATGGTTGCAGCGCACCTGCCGTGGACAACGTAAGCCTGAAAATAAAACAAGGGGAAAAGGTTGCCATTGTCGGCCCAAGTGGTTCAGGCAAAACAACACTGGTTCACTTATTGCCACGGTTTTACTGCCACCAGCAGGGCGAAATAATCCTTAACGGCCATCCCATTGAAAATTATACCCTGTCCAGCCTGAGATTGTTTATGGGGATAGTCTCGCAGGAAAACTTTTTATTTAACTGTAGCATTAGAGAAAATATTGCCTATGGACTTCCTGACATTACAGAAGATAGGATTATTGCAGCGGCCAGAGCAGCCTATGCCCACGATTTTATTATGGAACTACCTGAAAAGTACGATACTATTATTGGAGAAAGAGGAGTCAAACTTTCTGGCGGACAAAAGCAGAGAATTACCATTGCCCGTGCCCTTTTAAAAAATCCTCCCCTGCTTATTCTGGACGAAGCTACCAGCGCGCTGGACACAGAGTCCGAACGCATAGTGCAAAAGGCATTGGACAATCTCATGCGCGAGCGGACAAGTATAGTTATTGCCCACCGCTTATCAACGGTCCTGTCAGCAGACAGGATCATTGTCATGTTTAAGGGAAAAATCGTTGGCGAAGGTAGCCACGCAGAGTTGTTACAAACCTGCCCATTATATAAAAGACTGTATGAAATGCAGTTTAATGAAGAACAAAGTTAAAGTTCAACAATGAATCTTTATTCCCAATTGACGGCAAAACTCAATTAAATCTAAATATCCTTTATTAACAACAAACAATAAAATTTCCTGATCCAATTTTTGATAATCGTGGACAGCAATATTTCTAAACCCCACCATGCCCTTTAAGGATTGTCCAAGTGCCTTGCTCACTATGCCAGCATCAACCAGCATATCAAAGGCCTGCGCAACATTTTGCGGCATACCCAGATGCTGTCTGGCAACTATATGCATAGCCATATCAATTGCTGCCTGACATGCCCGTTCAATATTCAAAAGCAAGGCATCAAGATGGGTATAATTATCCAGTGCTGGACAATATGAATATTCTTCCAGCATACGACGCAAACAACGTTCAATTATAGCCGCCTTATTGTATAAAACATCATCCTGTTCCAGGAACCTTTTCATAAAACTTGACCCTTTTTATTCATCATGCACCCCATAAGCAGCCAGGACTTCCCGTCTCTGCCAGTTCAAATCAGCGTACATGGAAAAAATTTGCATTTCAAAACATTCACAAAAATATCTGTCTCTGCAAAAAATTCTTTCTCCATACCCAATTATTTCCTTGGCCAGTACAAGATTGGCAGAGGTAAGATAGGTAATCTGAACACCGCGACCCAATTTACTTTCCAATGTTCCCAGTAAAGAAAAATATTCTTCTGGCACCAGCTTCATTTTGGGCTTACATAATAACGCAATATCCACATCACTATCTGGCCTGAAATTACCCTTTGTCAATGATCCATAAACATAAGCAGCTATCACTATTTCTGAGTCGCCTGCAAAAAGTAAATTTTTCCGTGCGGGGACAGGCGAACAG
>CAJXJU010000314.1 GCA_913055195.1 uncultured Desulfohalobiaceae bacterium
TCCGTCTGTTCTGCCTTTTATTTTTTCGTCTCCTTTAAATCCGTTCATTAATCTTTCAAGATACGGATAGCCTTCTTCTAAAATAAGAATTTGTTTGCATTCGTCATAAATTTTTTCAATCATATTAGGAGTTAAAGTGCTCATCTTTATTTCCCCTGTTTTATAAGTCCCCTGCAAAAAATAACTTTTTGCAGGGTGCATCAGGCTATTCTTCTCTTTTACAGCCTGTCAATACTAAAAAAAAAGCCCCGCTTCATGCGGGGCCTTTTGGGTTGCAATAGATTATTTCTTATTCACCTGGTCCTTTCCGTCCTACCTGGCGAGCATAAGCCAGTGCTACTGTCCTGTAAACCAGGTGAGCAAGCTTTGACCAGGGAAGGTAAGCGATCATCATAAAGACAGAAATTAAATGCAGGTAGTAAACAGGATATGCCAGACCCGGGACATTAGCCAGACGAAGCAGCTCACTCAGGGTACCTGTGATGGCAATGGCCCAGATAACTCCAAGCAAATACCAATCATAATAAGATGTAGTAGTTTTGGAAGGATCAGCATTTAGACGCATCCGGGTGATAAGGGTAAGCCCAACTAACAGGGCAATAGCTCCAATATTAGCCAGAATTTTAATGGGATTCCACAGCGACAAAGGAGTATGCAACTGGTGCCCGATGAGCAATCCGCCCCAGTGGCCAACAGCTACAATGGATGTCACTATACCAAGGGCAACAAAACCGTAAAAAATGTATAAGTGACCTTTGTAACGCTCAGCATTGGACACACAATCCTGAAACTTTTTGTGAGTAATGATTTCTTCTTTAATAACATCAATCAATGCTTTCCAGAAACCAGGGGCATCTTCTCCGGGAGTCAAACCTGACTCCTTAAAAGACCTGAACAAATTGCCAATCGCCGTTGCAAAGGTAAATAGTACAAAAAGTGCTGCCAGTCCAAATATTGGGTCAATAGTATAATCGCCAGGAAAAACCTTGCCATATTCAATTGGCCCGTCTGGTATGCTAAGTCCAGTGGTAAAACCCCAGATAATAAAGTAAATAATCGCTGGTATGGCAAAAAGTATGGGCAAATACCTGGAAGAACTCATCCATTTCCCTATAATGGCTGGTTTGGCCAATGACCTGTAAGCCATGTTACGCAGGGCTGCCAGAACGTCTCCGGGGCTGGCTCCTCTGGGACAAAGGTCTGAACATTCCCCACAGTTATGGCATAACCAGATATCAATATCATTGACCAGCTTATCCTTGAGTCCCCACTGTGCCCAGATCATCTCCTTGCGTGGAAATGGATTTTCTTCTGGAGACAAAGGGCAGACCACGCTGCATGTTGCACATTGATAACATTTTTTGAGGGATTCACCCCCTGCAGCCTGCAACTCCTTGATAAATTGCACATCCGGATCAATTTTTAATCTTGCCATTATACAATCCTCCTAGAAGCCCTTAAATGGGTTTGGTCCATAGCCTTCAACTTCCTCAACAAACTCATCTATTATCTGAGGTATTTTATCATAATCATCAATGGCTACCTGTACCTGTTTAACGCGTTCTGGCTCAACCTGCAATTTTTCCAGGGTCTCAGCTATATTTTCCATACGTCTGTTACAAATCTCACTTCCCTTCACAAAGTGACATTGATAGTCATCACCATATTTACAACCCATGAGCAAAACGCCATCCATTCCCTTGGACATTGCCTCGGCAATCCATTGAGTATTGACGGACCCAAGGCAACGCACTGGTATAAAACGGACATAAGCAGACCATTTCTTTCCTCGCATGGCTGCCATATCCAGCGCTGGATAGGCATCGTTTTCACAGACAAGTACCAGAATTCTGTAGCCCCCTTCTTCCTCATCCTCTGGCACCTGTACAGCCTGAATCATATCATTAATCATTGTGACGCTGTAATTATCAAAGGAAATAACCCTTTCTGGACAGGCTCCCATACAGGTTCCACAACGGCGGCAACGTGTTGGATTGGGTTTTGGTGTCCCTTTTTCATCGTCATCCAGGGCGCCAAAAGGACACTCCTCAGTACATCTCTTACATTGGGTACAACGAACAAAGTTAAATTTGGGATAGGACATATCGCCGGAACGAGGATGAACTGAAACACCTCTGTTCGCTGACTCAATACATTGAATTGCCTTTAAAGCAGCACCAGCAGCATCATCAGCAGCCGTATTCATATTCATGGGTTGGCGAACACAGCCTGCCGCATAAATACCAGTTCTTCTGGTTTCATATGGAAAACAGATGTAATTGGAATCAGCATAGCCATCAAAAAGTCTGAGATCCGGAAATGTAGGCCCCTGTCTGTATTGAAGTTTGAGGCAGGAAGCATCTGTCAACTTTTTGAAAAGCTCATCCAGGCCGCCATCTTCTTCATCTTTCTTTTCTTCATCACTGGAGCCCTGAGCTTTTTTGGTCTGGTACTCAAGCTCTAATCTAGCTTCTTCTGCAGTGGCCGGAACCATACCTGTAGCCAGTACCAGGAGATCCACCTTAACTTCCAGGGACTCACCAAGCAAAGTATCTTTGACCCTGACTACAATACATCCATCATCACTATCTTCAAAAACCTCTTCTACTTCTGATTTGGTCAAAAAGATACCTGGATCATCCTGAGCAGCCTTGTAGTAATTTTCATAAACACCAGGTGTGCGCATATCTTTGTAAAAGATGAAAGCCTTTGCATTTTCATCCTTTTCGCGCACATACCTGGCCTGTTTTAAGGAAACCATACAACACACTGATGAACAATAAGGCGGGTGTTCAGGGTCCCTCTGGCCGGCGCATTGAATAAAAGCCACGCTTCGCACAGG
>CAJXJU010000315.1 GCA_913055195.1 uncultured Desulfohalobiaceae bacterium
GCTTCCGGAAGAAATGCAGTCTCTGGAAGCAAGGTATGCTACCAAGCCATCACTTTCAGGTCATTTGCTCTGGCAATTGCATCTGTCTGACATGACTGAAAAGGAGATGGAGATTGGAGAAGAAATAATTGGCAATCTCGATTCCAGAGGATATCTGACTGCTACTGTTGAAGAAATCGCCGGGGCATTGGGGGTGCAGATAAATCAGGTAGAAGATGTTTTACGGCGGATACAACGATTTGATCCTGTTGGGGTGGCAGCCAGGACTCCACAGGAATGTCTGTTGGTTCAGCTCGAGGCCTATGGCGAAACAGATCCAATATTAATCAGTCTGGTTAAAGATCATTTGAGAGACATTGAAAAGAGAAGGATTACTCCTTTACTGAAGAAATTCAAGATCAGCAAAGAGCTGATGAAAGAGTATCTGGAGATGATCCAGCGTCTGGATCCTTATCCAGGTTCGAGTTATGGCGGTGAAGATGTTGTTTATGTTAGCCCTGATGTTTTTGTATATAAATATGGGGATGATTTCGTAATAGTTTTAAATGATGAAGGTCTGCCTAAACTGCAATTGAGCCCTTATTATATTGGAGAGTTAAACTTAAGCCGAGGAAGAAAAAAGAGCAATATAAGTGCTGATGAAGAATATATGCTGGAAAAGATGCGTTCAGCTATCTGGCTGATGAAGAGTTTGCATCAAAGGCAGAGCACTTTATATAAGGTGATGGAAAGTATTCTTCGCTTTCAACGTGATTTTTTTGAGCATGGGGTAAGTAAATTAAAACCTCTTATTTTAAGAGATGTGGCTGAAGATATTGGCATGCATGAATCAACAGTAAGCAGAATTACTACGAATAAGTATGTTGCTACTCCGCATGGTGTTTTTGAGCTTAAATTTTTCTTTAATAGCGGCCTTTCAACGGATGATGGTAGCCAGGTAGGCTCAGAAAGCATTAAGGAGGCCATTAAAAAAATAATAGAAGCCGAAGATCCTAAAAAACCTTTGAGTGATGAAGCAATCGCCAGAAAACTAAAAGAGGAGATTGATGTTAATATTGCCCGCCGGACAGTAGCCAAATACAGGGCAGCTTTAAACATTCCTTCTTCTTCGAGGCGAAAAAAAATCATTTAATCATAAAGGAGGCAGTTTTTATGGAAATTAAATTTACTTTTAAAAATTTTGAACCTTCTGAACATTTGAAAAAATATGCCAGGACGAGATTTGAAAAAATCTCAAAATATATGCTTGATAGTGAAAGTGCAGAATTGCAGGTCAATCTGGAAGTGGAGAAGTTCAGACAGATAGCAGAAGTGATATTAACCGCAAAGAATTTGCACCTTTCCGCAACAGAAGAAAGTGAAGATATGTATTCTACCATAGACATGGTTCTGGATAAACTTGAAGCCCAGGTTAAGAAGGTAAGAGAGAAAGTAAAGGATAGGCATAAGAAAAGAAAAGAAAAGGCTGTGCGCATGGATGTTATTAGTTTCAGTGAGAGTGAAGCAGGAAAAAAAGATCCTGTCATTGTCCAGACAGATCATTATGAGCCTAAACCCATGTCTGTGGAAGAAGCTGCCATGCAATTGGAGTCTTTAAACTACGAGTTTCTGGTATTCCTTAATGCTGACACAGAAAGGGTCAATGTTATTTATAGACGAAAAAATGGTGACTTTGGACTGATTGATCCGGGGTTTTAACGAGATGAAGTTAGTTCAATATTTAGATGAGGATTTAATAATTCCAGATCTCACAGCCAGGACTAAATCTGAGGCCCTGGCTGAACTTATATCCCCATTAGCTTCAAAATATGCTTTTATAGATAAGGAGCAAGTATATAAGGTACTGCTTGATCGGGAAAAATTAGGCACTACGGGGATTGGGGATGGGGTGGCTATCCCGCATGGCAAACTGGAAAATATCGAGGATGTGCTTCTGGTTGCCGGGCGAAGCCTTGAAGGGATTGACTTTGAGGCACTGGACCATAAACCTGTACATATCTTTTTTATGTTGCTTGCGCCGGAAAAGAATGCGGGAAAACACCTTAAGGTCCTGGCATCTGTCTCCAGACTTCTTCAAGACGTCAATTTTAAGGAGTCTTTTCTGGGAGCTAAAGATAGGCAGGAGCTCTGGAGACTTTTAAGTTCGGTTTGATTTAATTTGTAGGGGCATAAAATTTTGTGTCCCTGCAAAATTTAATAGCTCAACTTTCGGAGCTCCGAAAGTTGAGTCATGTAACTAATTGAAAATATTGAACATTTTTTTAACTCAGAAAGTCGAGTATTTAAGAAAAAATTGTCAAAAAACAGAAATTTTCCAATTATAATTATTACCGGTCTATCCGGGGCAGGTAAGAGCACTGTCCTGAAGGTTTTTGAAGACCTTGGTTTTTTTAGTATTGACGGCCTGCCTGTCCGCCTGATGCCTTCCCTGATAGACTTGTTTGTCAGGGAGAATCCCAAGGATTATCGTGGCCTGGCTCTGGGCATGGATTTGCGTCAGCAGGATTTTATCCAGGAGTGGGCAGCAATTAAGGATAGTTTGCAAAAAGAATGTCCTGCCTGGCAGACGCACATGCTGGTCTTTTTAGAAGCCAGTATTCCAGTTCTTGTACGCCGTTATGCCACGACCAGACGGCCACATCCGCTGGCCGGACGAAATTTAGGGTTGGAAGATGCTCTGAAAAGAGAAAAAAATATTTTATGAAAGTATTGTAAACTTGATAGAGCCAAAACTTCTCTCTTTTATGTCTGAACATCATTTGATCATATTTAATAGACTCGGAATCGAATCGATAGCAAAAATCGGTGAAGTTTCTATGAAAAA
>CAJXJU010000316.1 GCA_913055195.1 uncultured Desulfohalobiaceae bacterium
TGCCCAAAATTGCCTTTAACAAACTGGAACAGATATATGCTCAAATGGAGGAGGCTTACAAGAAATGCGCTGAGAAGATTGGTCTTACCTGTCAAGACTGTCCAGATAATTGTTGTACCAGCTTTTTCCAGCATCACACATATATCGAATGGGCCTATTTCTGGAAAGGATTAAACCAATGTCCAGGGGACATGAAAGATCGGATTATTAAACGGGCCAAGAACTATGTCCAAAAGGCCAGGGAAAATCTTGACCAGGGCATAAGGCCAGACATTATGTGCCCTGTTAACGAAGATGGTTTGTGCATCCTGTATAAATATCGGTTGATGATCTGTCGGATGCATGGCGTGCCTAACTCTTTGACAAGGCCTGACAAACAAACACTCTCTTTTCCCGGTTGTTACCGTTGCCAGGAATTGTGTAATGGTTTAAAGGACTATCCTGTTCTTGATCGAACAAACTTCTATACCCGGCTGGCCGACCTGGAAATGGCATTTGTTGGGCCTAAAATCAAAAACATGCCCAGAGTAAACTTAACTCTGGCCGAGATGATTGTTCTCGGGCCACCAAAACTTGTCGCCAGATAAAAAAATGAAAAGATATACTTTGCCTCAACTGCGCCCCATAACCATAATTTTTCTGTCTTTATTGTTTATTGGCTGTACCCATTTAAGCGTAAAACATCTTCGCAAGAACCCCTGGTCCTTAAATACTAACCAAACATTGGACATGAGTTTCTGGCGCTTTGAATATGAGGGGGCTTTTATAAACAATATCTATAATATCAGGGGAGTTGCCTATCCCAAAAAGGAAGTTATTCCGGCCTGGGCAGAATGGATTCAAGATCTATGGCTCTCTGCCTATTTAAGTGATATAAACGGTCATGTGGTGGCCAGAGATATTAAAGTCTATCTGCCACGCAAACTGGATTATGACAAAGGCGTGGAATTTGAATTTGTGCTCCAGCCGGAAAAACTCCCTTCAGCCGGGCCATTGTTCGTCACTTTTGGCTATACCATGCAGCTGACTTCGCACCAGTTTGACAAACCTCCCCTAATTGACCGCCCCCTGACAGGAAATAAAGGTAACGTCTTTTATGCCAGCCAGGGGGCGATGACGAGATAAGACCCGAACATCAAAATCCAAAATCTGGCTCTCTAATGACTCAACAAACTCCACAAACTCCCTGCACCCCATTAACTTTCAAGGACATGATAATCTTCCGGGCATTTTCTGTTTTCTTCCACTGCTCGTAAATTTCCAGCCACTTATCAAAATCCAGGACTTTCTCGTCCAGTTGGTCTTCATGTAAAGAAACCCAGATATTAAAGCCAAGAATTTCTGCATTAAATTCCTGGCTGTCTAAAACCCTGGGGATAAATCCCAATTCATATTTAGTACCGTCAAGAGTCTCCTGAATATATCTGGCAACAATTTGTTGTGAGAGTCGCGGTGTTATTACCCTGGCATTTAAATCTTCAGCCAACCTGGCCAGTTGACCATATTTCTCCTTTAATTTCTGAAGATGTTCAGGACTTAAAAAAATAGTCAGCTGTTCTCCATCCTCGTGAACAAAATAAAACCTCAACCAATGCTCGAATTTAAAAGATTTTGAGACCTCTTCCACTGCACTCTGAAATTTGTTGTCCATTATTATCTCCTTTCTTTGAGTTAGCCCTGCAAAGGATAAAACTGCCAAATTTATAGTTAAATGGAAAGATAAAAATCTAGTTATTATCTGATATTTTTTTACTGAGTAAACGTCTTTTTTCGCTACTATGTATTGACATTATATTTTTTAGAAATTATATTCTAACCAGGAAAAAATTTTACAGCAAGCCCCTTGATAAAAACAGGAGTATTTTTTATAAATTGTAAACATATTTCAAAAAAACGCAACTGTAAAAAATCGAGATTTCTCTATACAGTTCACTGAGGATAGGCTCAAAACATACGTTTTAAGCCTGTCCTCAGATAACAAATCTACTTTTTATAGTTGCGCCCTTTAGGGGCATATAAAAAACTGTTTCTGTTTTTACAAATATGTTTAAAGAATTTTTCTAACAATAATCAAAGCCTGACAGAATTTCTTTTTTTGTTGACAAAAAAAAGCTCAATGTTTAATAACTTGAAGTTGCAAGTATATCTTTTTGTCCATTCCATAAAAATCTGGAGGTAAGTAAAAATGGAAGAGTATCTAAAACAAGCGCTGGAAATTGTTAAAGCCCAGGCAAGTGTGCGTAATATGACAGAAGATGAAATCACTTCTATGGTCAAAACACTTGCAGAAGGCATCCAGAACGTAGCCGAAGGTGAAGAAAAAAAAGAACCCACCAAACCATCGATTGACCCCAAAAAGGCCATCCGGGAAAAAAGCATCGTCTGTCTGGAGTGTGGAAAGTCCTTTAAGGTGCTGACCAAAAAACACCTTGCTTCCCACGATTTAACCCCTGAAGAATACAAAGAAAAATGGGGTTACAAAAAGTCCACATCTCTTGTTGCCAGAGGTTTAGCTAGAGAAAGAAGGAAAAAAATGCAAGAGATGAAGCTCTGGGAAAAAAGAAAAAAAACAACTTAAATAAAACCAGTAACGGATTTTATCACAAAAAGTGAGGCACTTAGCCTCACTTTTTTGTTTAAACTAAACTCTCTGAGTTGAAAAAATGTTCAATATTTTCAATCAGTTACAGAGTCAACTTTCTGAGTTAAAAAAATATTCAATTTTTTCAATAAGTTCTAAGATAGAATCAAGAAGATACTCCAATTTCAGGAAACGATCTAAATAGTCTTTAATCGCCAGAAAATAGCCATA
>CAJXJU010000317.1 GCA_913055195.1 uncultured Desulfohalobiaceae bacterium
CTTACTGGCTCATTTTGATCATATTCAATCTTTTTTACAAACCAGTCCCAGAAATCTTCATCCCATGCAAACTCCTCTTTTCCCTCTTTTTTTAAAAACTGGCTTTCACCCTCGTCATAAACCATGAGCTTATTGTTTTGTATGAGAATAAGAAACTTATCCATCTTGCTTTAACGCTATTACTTTTTCGTTTCTTCCTTCTTCTGTCATTTCAGACTATAATTCTTTATAGGCTATAAACATTACCTTATCAAATTTTCTAACCTTTAAAAACATTATTCACCTGTCACTTTTTTATCTTCAACTACTAAATCTACATCTTTGAGCTAATTATCTTGAATAAGACTTTTGGACCATGCTGTATTCAGTTGAGTAATATCACTCGACCATACGTTCCTAATACCTGTTATATCTTTTGACTGTTGATTCGGTATATGAAGAGGAGATTTTGACCATTTTGAAAGTGCAAGTGTAACATTTTGTTTTTCCATTTCTTACCTCCACCAATTTTATCACAGAAATATGTGCAACACGACAACGCGTAACAATCAAGAACGTTATCAACAAATTGTAATAAATATAAAACCTGCGAGCTACTCCTTTATCAGAAAGCTCCTCTTCAGGATAAGTTTTAACCAGAAGATGAAAATGATTGCCCATAATCCAGAAACCCAGGATATCAACATAATAAACAGATGCTAAAAATTTGAGCAGATTAAAAAAATTTCCTTGTCCGCATCTGAAATAGGCAAATCAGGCAGGGCTGATCTGGAGATAAGCATTATTTGCCTGTCACTTAATCCTTCACTTTTTGAGGACGAGTCATATTTGCTTGTGAAGAGACAATTTATAAATAAAACTGGCAATTTTATCAGTTATTTCACTATGCATTGCCTGGCCAATAATATAAAAAGCAAAAATCAAATACAAACAAAACAATATCCCTACATCTAAAATATTTAATTGTCTTCTCAACACAAACAAACATAAACAACATATAGTCATAAATAACAATAAAATCCTCAACTCAATAATATGCTTTAAAGCCACATCATCAATAACAATTGGGCCATAAATAAGAGTATATATGAAAAGCGGTACACCAAGAGCAAAACAGATATCAAATAAATTACTTCCTATGGCATTGGAAAACGCATCATTATAATTACCTTTACAACCATCTTTGACAGATAAAATCGTATCTGGCAGGCTGCTTGCTGCAGCAGCCAGGATAACAGCAGTAAAATAACCAGGTACCTGCAAATAATTGCTTATGCCTTCACACGCATAAACCAGAACCCAGCAGCCAGCAGCAATAACTACTCCAGAAACACTCAAAAGGATTACGCCTGTTATAGTATTAATTTCAAAACTTCCTATAACCATATCTTTTAAATCAAGCCTGCACAAAGCCAGAAACCTGTTAATTCGCGCTAACTTGATATCTCTGTATTGCTGAAACTCTGCTTCATGATCATGCTCAGGTTGTTTTAATTCAGTATTTTGCAAACCTGGGCTTTCATGTTTTTTATCTTTCTTTACTTTAAATTGACTGTTCATTATATATGCAAGATATACTAAATACAAAATAATCAGTATCAATCCTTGCTTCCATTGCAAAACCTTATCTAAATAAATAATTAAAATAAGTTCAGCCAAAACAAGAGCGAGCCCATCCCTGAAAAGAACATGCCTATCAATTTGAATAGATTTTTTACCTCCCTTAAAATGCACCGCCAAAATTACCAGAGCCGGTATAATCATAATATTAAATACAGCGCTACCTGCTGTCGCGCCAATGCCACCTGAAAACCCGGTTGTATCATGAAATAGAAAAAGATAAATAAAAGTAATAAAAAATTCAGGCATTGAACTGCCAATAGCATTGATGGTCGCTCCCTTTACACCATCACTCATATTCCTGCCAAGATAATCCGCAGCATATTCAAATCCGTCACATGCCCTGGCAATAATAATGGAACCTATTCCAAGACAAATGAAATATACAATAACATTCATTTCTTTTTAAGGTTATCTTACTGATGCTACTGCAATAAGTCAAGCTTTACGTTTTTAACAAAATTGCTATCATATAATTACCTGATAACATTAAACTTTGAACCTCGAACATTAAACGCCGTCTGTAAAAAAGACACTTCTTGCAGGCGGATCCTTACTAACACATCCAGATAATACAATATATATCATTCAATATTACCTACAAAAGATAATTTGTTACAGACATATTTTTAAATTTCACCCTTACTTAACACTATTATTTTATCAGATTCTTTAATCACATTCATATCTCGTTCTTCAAACATAATTTCACCATCCTTAATAATACCAATATAAATCATCTCATTTTGCAACATTACATATTTCAAATGCAGTAAATCGCTTATCTTGCTAATCTGAACATTATCAGGTGTCAAAAAATTAAATTCATATCCATATTGATGTAATAATTCGTCATAGACCTTAATAAGAGTTTTTTGTGTTAAAACTTGAACTACATATTTAGACACAATTTTATCTGATAAAATTGTATTTTTCAATCCTTCTTGTTTTAATTGTTCTTCAATTATTGGATTATTAATAATAAAAACAAATTTTTTAAAATCATCATCATTAAGTTTATTATATAAAATCAATGCAATTCTGTATGCATCGTCATCATTTAAATTAATTACAATCTTATCATAAGTTACGCCAGATGTTAACGCAGGATTTATTAATCTTAAATAATAATTTACATCATAAAGAATATCTTTTGAAGGATTCTCAATGCTTAAAATAGATTTATT
>CAJXJU010000318.1 GCA_913055195.1 uncultured Desulfohalobiaceae bacterium
CGCCTGTCCCCGCTAGCTGTAAATTGCGAGTTTCGACTTTTTGCAGGCGACTCTACTATAGGAGTTGTCTGCAAAAAAAAACGAAAATTTTCAAAAAATTAAAATTTTTGCAAAAGATATTTTTTAATGCAGGAGAGGGATTATGAGAGTAAAAAACATTTCTGTTTCAATAGATATAATCATTGAGTTATTAAAAACACTAAATGAAGAAGCAAAACAAGAAATTTTTGAGAAAGTATTTTTAGAGGAGGATACAACTCCCTTAACTATTGAAGAAAAACAGGAAATAAAGAGTGCCGAAGAAGAATTGAACAATAGAGGAACTATATCATGGCCATTTGGCGAATAGAATTTTCAAAACAAGCATATAAAACTTATAAAGTACTACAAAAAGGATATCAGAAAAAGATAGATAAGATTTTAACTCTATTAATGACCAAAAAGAAGATAGATATAAAGCCAGTAGAAGGCGAAAAGGATATTTATAGATTAAGAATTGGTAAGAACAGAGTGTTAATTAAGATTTACAAAGAAAAGAAAATTATTTTAGTCGTGAAAATAGGACCGAGAGGAGATGTTTATAAAAAGTAGAATTTTAACAACCCCTGGATATGAGTCGCCTGCAAAAAGTTTTTTTGCAGGCTTCGTTCAATGTTCCGAGCACCTATTTTACCTTTCATGCTGCCCTTGCATCCGTCAAAGCGCTGGCAATGTTTTTAAAAATTCCTTGATTGGCTGGTAAAGATTTAAAGGTAAGGGCAGGGATGTTTTTCTTTTGCCTTTAAGGCATATTTGTTCCCTGTCAGGCAAAAAACGTGCAGGAATAAAAACAACTACAGGATAATATTTATTGTTGATTTTATGGATATGAATAAATAAAGGGCTGGCACGGCGTTCGCTTTGTGTGCCTGTCACTTTAACTCTTCCGTTCGGTCCAAGTGAACTGAAAAAATAATTATGTGGCAGGCCAAAGGCTACGCGTTCTGGCGCTGTTGCATTTTTGTCAGGTTTTTTGCCCTGACAGAAATTATACACAAGATCATGGTCATTGCTAAAGCGTTGCTTTGCCTTTTCTCCCCAGGGTAACTTTCCATGCCTTCCATAGCTTCTAAAGCGCAAAAATTGTTTTCCTATTTCATCCAGTGCATTTTGCCATGTATTATTGTTTTGCAAGGTAATAATTTTCCACTCAATTTTTTTACTTAAAGCTGTGTAATCAGGCAGTGTATCATTGTTGGCTTTTAAAAGTTCAGCAAGCATGGATTTATATTCTTCAACATTTTGTGGGGCCTGCCAGGCAGTTTGATCGTTCACTTTTAAATATTGAAGCACCAGCGAGCCAAAGCCTCGCCTGGTTCTGCTGCCCACACCGCCTATTAAGCCAAGGCATTTAATAGCTTTAAGCAGAAGATTGAATTCTTTTTCTTCTACGGGCCTGATAAACTGGAGTTTGAGAATAAAGTGGGAGTTTTCTTTGATGGCTGCGCGCTGAAGCCCGTTTCTAAAATGTATACATCCCTGACCAGCCAGGTAATTAATGCCAGACAATTTGTTCTTCTGGTCAAATTGACTTTGAGGTGAGTAATAACCTCTAATTGCAGTTTTGATAGCGCGCAATCTAAAGGCATGTTTTTTTGTATTTGTTTCACTGCCAGCACCACCAAACACATTTAATTCAGCTTCTTTAACTTTGTTTAGATCTTCATATTCTGGCCAGGCAACTGCTCGAAACCAGTATCGCAGCAGGCCATTAATGCTGGATAAGCGAAATTTTGCCCTGTTTTTATCTGCGTCGCCAGCAAAACTCGGTGTAACAATCTCAAATGATGCCTCTATGTGTTTGAGAACCTTTGCCATTATTGTTTTCCTTTGTTGTTTGCGTATTTTTAAGCGTCAGGCTTTTTAAAAAGGCCATAACCCAGAGATGTTTTACTGCCGATTCCAGCTTCTGTTACAGCCAGATAAAAATATTTTTCTATTTTTTGTCTCAATTGTTCTCTGGCTTCCTGCTGTTTTATAGAGATTATAAGACAGAATTCAAAAATAGTTTTGGGTTTTACAACAAGAAAGTTATTGGGCACAGGTGACAGATAGTCAGCAGGTGGTTCTTTTTTCTGGTAATAGTCACCATAATGAGGGTTGATTATATCAAGCTCAAATAGGGGCTTGTCTTGATATACTGGAAAGGCGTCAAAAAAATAGACCCTGCCTCTTTGTTCCTGATTGCCAAAACATATCTGAAACTCATTGTCCAATTTTTCTGCCTGTTGCCATGCCTTTTCACTGTTTTCATCAAAGATAATATTATGTTGCAGGGCAATATCATTAAGCCAGACAGAACGTACAACGCCTTTGATAGTTGAGGCAGGGATATAAGGCAGGCCATAAAGAGGATGCAAAAGAATTCCAGTCTCAAGACTTGAAATTTCGCCACTGCCAACGCACATACGCGAAACAAGGGAAAGGGTATAATGCAACCTGATATTGTGTGGCGCAAGGTCTGCAATTTTTTTGGTTAATTGCACAATTGTTTCAGCAGGGGATAATTGTATATTATTGTTAGAGTCGGATTTTATCTGCTTCCAGAGCTTTTCTTTTTCGAGCTTCCATGTATCAGCATTAGTTTCTGGTTTTATTTCCGGCAGAGGTTGAAAACGATGAAAGCGTAGATGGAAGTTGCTAAAGGTGTTCGGGATAAATTGATTTTCAGGTAAAGGACAAACCAGGGATTCCTGTCTGACACCTGAACCATGCCTCTGGCAGGTTTTTGCCTTCCTTTATAAGCCCTGTACTCATTAATTTGTTG
>CAJXJU010000319.1 GCA_913055195.1 uncultured Desulfohalobiaceae bacterium
GGCTTTGTAATTAGCTGAAAACATTAAACATTTTTTCAACTCAGAAAGTTGAGTTAATATTATAAAAAAACATTTTTCAATACCAACCAAAGAATAATAATATTTTATTAATACAAAATATATTTTTTTATTAAAAACAGCATATTTTATTTAAAAAAATTTTACCACAGAACCACAAATTTTTTCAAAAAAAAGAAAAAAATAAAAAAGGCGGTTTTAAAACCGCCTTTTTAAACTTCTCTATTTTAGAAACCTCGAAAGAAGGATCAAAAGACTCCCATTGTTTTTAAAAACGCTCCCAGAGCGCCGAAAATAGAGATAGCAATTGATATCGAAAACATACGTAAAGTAAAGTTGCGCTGATCTTTATCTCTGTGCTCCAGCTTGTCCGCTAATCTGTCTATAGAGGCTATTATTTGCTCGAAACGTTTGTCCACCTGCTCAAATCGCTTGTCCACATCCCGTTTAAATTCATCAAACCTTCTCCCCATCTCTACAAAACGTCCATCCATTTCCCCAAATCGTCTATCCACATCTGCAAAACGTCTGTCCATTTCCCCAAAACGTCTGTCCACATCCGCAAAACGAAACTTCAGCTCCTCTCTTATACTTTCCTGTCCACGTCTAAGCTCATCTATTTGCACCTGCAAAAGGTCAAATCTGGTGTCAAAATATCTGGTATTGGGAAAAATACCTGCTATAATTGCCTGAAAGTCCTTTGGTAAAAATTGCGGCTCCGAGGCCTGAGACTCCTGGTTGGTATTTTTTTTGCTTAAGTCAGTAGCCATACTTTTCCCTCCTGTTTCAAGGTATTACTCATTTATAAACTTTCCAGTTGGTAACATATCGTCTGAAGGTGGTTTACCGTGTTTTTGACGATACACTTTGCGTTGACATTCATTCTGTTTTGGACCGTTGCAATATGCATTTAAAATACCTTTAATCAAAACATCTTTTGTACCAGAGTACTTTTTCACAAATCCACATTTTGCCAACATGGGACACTCTTCTTTTTCAATGTGATATTGCTGTAATATCGTATTTAATCTATCAGCAAGAGACAACAATTTTTTACTAAAAGATAAAACATTCGCACTCGATGATGTCATGCGTGAAGTTATGTTATTTACATCAGCGATCTCTCTGGCAATTCCTTCGGCTGTTGATGAACTCTCAGTTATATTATCGCTTACTTCAGCAATGCCCCTTGCTGCTTCGCCTATATTACCAGTCACCTCCCTGGTGGTAACTGATTGCTCCTCAACAGCACTGGCAATACCAGCTATAATTTCATCTATATCTTTAATTACTGCACTTATATCTTCAATTTCCTGAACAGTCATGCCTGTTGCCTGCTGGATGGACTGAACTTTTTGTTTGATTTCTTCTGTGGCGTTGGCAGTCTGTTGAGCTAATTCTTTAATTTCATTGGCCACGACAGCAAAACCTTTGCCCGCTTCTCCTGCCCGCGCAGCCTCAATAGTAGCGTTTAAGGCCAGCAGATTGGTCTGGGAAGCAATGGAAGTAATAGTTTCCGTAACTTTATTAATTTCATTGGCTGCCTGTCCAAGCTCATTAACCCGCTCAGAAGCTTCAGATGCCTTGGCAACTGCACTGGAGGCAACTTCTTTCGCTTTACTGGTATTACGCGCTACTTCTGAAATAGTGGCGGTGAATTCTTCTGAGGCAGAAGCAACAGTATTTATATTATTAGAGGCCTGTTGCATGGCAGCGGCAACAGAATTCATGTTCACGCTTAAACTTTCAGCAGCAGTGGTGGCCATGTTTACGCGTGAGGCTGTCTGGTCGGAATTTGCTTTTATCTCATCTGCAATAACATTTAACTCAGCAGATGTAGAAGAAAGTAATCCCACACCATCCCCAACTTCTTTGAGCATATTTTTAAAATTTTCTATCATTACCTTATAGGAACGGGCAAGATCACCAATGGCATCAGATGCTTCATAAGAAAACTGCACCTTAAAATTACCTCTGGCAATTTGTTCACTTTGCTTTGCCAGATCTTTTAGTGGTTTAATAATTGTACGTATGATAAGCCATAACACAATAACTACTATACCTAAAGCACAAAACAAAACAATTAGATTACTAAAAAAAAGCTTTTTATCCATTCCCTGAAGCATCTGGTCTTGAGTAAGCTCTACCCCCAGATACCAGTCCCAGGGCTCAAAATAACGTACATAAGTAATTTTTTTGATGCCGTTATCATCATATTCAATAAGCCCCTGTTTATTTGCTGAGAAAAGTTTGCCATAAGAAAAAAAGAAAATATTTTTTCCCTGCATCCCCCTATCTGGATGGATAAGTACTTTACCCCTGGAATTATAGGCAAACACGGTCCCCTGACCTTTTGCCGTTGTATCAAGAATAAATGTTCTAAGTTGTGGGGTTAAAATTTTTCTGCCTACATAAATAACAGCTACGATCTGGCCGTTATTATCACGAAGAGGCTTATAAGCGGTCAGGTACCAATCATTGACAACATAAGCGCGGCCATAAAAGGTCTCACCACTCATGACAGTTTTATAGACCGGGCTTCCGGAAGGGATATAAGTACCGACAGCCCTTGAACCATCCAATTTTCTTACGTTGGTTGAAACGCGCAAAAGTTTTCCGGGCAAGACCTGAAAAATGGTTGCTGTGCCTCCTACCAGATTTTTTATCTTATCAACAAGCTCAAAATTATTGTTGATGGACATCAGACCTATTTTTAAAGTTGGGATAGAAACATTCTCTTTTTGTTTGGTGATTTGGTTAATAATGGTCATATTGAT
>CAJXJU010000320.1 GCA_913055195.1 uncultured Desulfohalobiaceae bacterium
TTCTATTTTATAATTTGCTGAAAAAATTGAACATTTTTTTAACTCAGAAAGTTGATCTCTTAATTCAACATTCAACATTAATAAACAGGAGCCAGACATGGATAAAAATATAGCCATTATTGGTGGCGGGTTGGCCGGATGTGAACTGGCCTGGCAACTGGCCCGATTTGATATACCCTGTACCATCTTTGAGATGAAGCCGCAAAAGTTTTCTCCGGCCCACAAAAGCCCTCTTCTGGCTGAGCTTGTTTGTTCAAATTCTTTGCGCTCAGAGGAGCTAACCACGGGCATTGGGCTTTTGAAACATGAAATGGAGCAGTTAGATAGCCTTATGATGCGGGCAGCAAGAACATGCAGGGTGCCTGCTGGCAAGGCATTGGCTGTGGATAGGGAAAAATTCTCTGCCTTTATTACTGAAGAGATTCAACAGCAAGAAACTATTCAGATTAAGATAAAGGAAATTCAAAGCCTGGATGACCCTGAGCTTAAAGATTACAAATACATAATTATTGCTGCCGGGCCTTTAATCAGTGATCCTCTGGCCAGGGAGTTAAGCAAGATAACAGGAGATAAAAATTTATACTTTTATGACGCCATAGCACCTATTGTGAGCGCAGATTCCATCAATATGGAAAAGGTATTCTGGGGCGCGCGGTACGCGCCAGAGGACAAAGATTATTTGAATTGTCCCTTAACCGAAGAGGAATACTTTCGCTTTTATAATGAGCTTGTGTCTGCAAAAACTGTTGCGGCCAGAGATTTTGAGCGGGAAATTCATTTTGAAGGGTGTCTCCCTATTGAAGAGATGGCAAGACGAGGAGGAATGACTCTGGCTTATGGACCGCTAAAACCAGTGGGTCTTGTTGACCCGCGGACAAAAGAACAGCCTTTTGCCGTTGTCCAGCTCAGGGCTGAAAATCTGGACAAAACCGCTTTTAACCTGGTTGGCTTTCAGACAAAACTGACCTATCCTGAGCAAAAGAGGGTCTTCAGGCTCATTCCAGGACTGGAGGAGGCAGAGTTTTTGCGCCTTGGAAGCATGCACAGAAATACTTATGTTAATGCGCCCAGGGTTTTGACTTCCGAGCTTATGCTTAAAAAAAGGCCGGATATATTTTTAGCCGGGCAAATTACTGGAGTTGAAGGGTATCTGGAATCAGCGGCTTGTGGATTGTACCTGGGGCTACATCTGGCCTTTAAACTTCGCGGTAAAGTTTTGCCTCCACTTCCGAAAGAAACAGCCCTGGGCGCTCTGATGAGTCATCTGCAAACGCCGGCCAAAAAGTTTCAGCCATCCAATGTCCACTTTGGCCTGTTTCCCGCCTTAAAAGTCCGGGCAAAAAAAGCCAGGAGAAAAGAGCTTCATGCTCAAAGAGCACTGGAGCATTTTTCCATCTGGCTGGAGAGGATAGGTTTTTGACGGACAGATTCAGGGAAGTTTAAAAAAGCAGGCATTGATTTATGTTATTATTTTTGGTAAATTTTTTAATATTTTGTGATTGAAATCGAAAAATATTATAATATTTTGTGATTTGAGTCTCTTATGATAAAAAGAATTCTTGAGAACCTGATTGTTAAGAGGCTTTTTCGTGGTAAGGCCATTATTCTTTATGGTCCCAGGCAGGTGGGAAAAACAACGCTTGTTACTTCCCTTCTTGAAAAGCGAAAGGAAAAGACCCTTTTTTTGAATGGAGATGAACCTGATGTACGCGAGCTTCTTGAGGGTGTTACGTCTTCCAGACTTAAGGCTCTTTTTGGCAAAAGCCGAATTGTTTTTATTGACGAGGCCCAGAGAATCCGTGAAATTGGACTTACCTTAAAACTGATTACAGACCAGATTAAAGAAGTTCAACTTATTGCTACAGGTTCGTCGGCTTTTGATCTGGCAAGTCATACCAAAGAGCCTCTGACCGGTAGAAAATATGAGTTTCACCTTTTCCCGCTTGCTTTTGGGGAGATGGTAGAGCATCATGGCCTTCTTGAAGAAAAAAGATTGCTTAAACATCGTCTTGTCTTTGGGTATTATCCTGAAATAGTAACCTGTCCTGGAGAAGAAAGGGAACTCTTAAGGCTGCTTGCTGACAGCTATCTTTATAAAGATTTACTTACTCTTGAGAATATAAAAAAGCCTGTTTTGCTGGAAAAGATATTAAAGGCGTTGGCCCTGCAGTTGGGTAATGAAGTTTCATATCATGAAATAGGGCAGTTGGTTGGAGCTGATAAAAATACTGTAGAGAAATATATTGATTTGCTGGAAAAGGCTTTTGTTGTATTTCGCCTGCCAGCATTTAGCCGCAATTTAAGAAATGAGATAAAAAAAGGTAAAAAAATTTATTTTTATGATAATGGAATACGTAATGCTGTTATAGGTAATTTTAGTCCCATAGAAAAAAGAAATGATGTAGGCGGGTTATGGGAAAATTTTCTTATCAGCGAAAGAATGAAATATCTAAGATACAGTGGATTATATCCTGGCCGTTATTTCTGGCGTACAGTTCAACAACAGGAAATAGATTATCTTGAAGAACGTGACGGCCAGCTTTATGCGTTTGAATTTAAGTGGAGTAAAAATAAACATATTCGTTTTCCCAGGACTTTTTTAAGAGCTTATCCAGAAAGCAGCACAAAACTGATTACCCCGGAAAATTTTGAAAGTTTTATAGGGATATAACAGAGCAATCGTATCTTAATTTAAGATTTGCCTGCAAAAAGTCCTTTTTTGCAGGCCAGTTCACATTTGTTGATAAAATTTTTTGGACTCAGGTTTCTTCTGTATAAAAAAGAACAG
>CAJXJU010000321.1 GCA_913055195.1 uncultured Desulfohalobiaceae bacterium
CAACTTATAACATATTGTAATAATTCAACATTTACCCTGTTGAATCCCGCTTTGCAGGGCTGTCCCTGACAGCATTCAACAGGGTGAAGCATTCAACATTCAACTCTTAAACTATATAACAGGAGGAGGGTTTGGCGATGAAAATTAAAGTTGCCTTAATCGGATTAGGCAGAGTAGGCAGTTTGTTTCTGGGACAGATAATTAATAAAAAGAGTTCGATGGAAATTGTAATGGTGTCTGAACCCAATGAAACTCCCGGCAGACTGATAGCTGAAGAAGAAGGTATCCCGGTAGGTTCTGTGGAGGATATTATAGCTAAAGGCGAGGAAATTGATCTGGTTTTTGATCTAACAGGCAATGCTTCTGTAAGGCAGCAATTGAGAACAGCCTATCAAAAAGCCAATAATAAGCATACAATTATTGTCCCGGACATGGTAGCATATTTTATATATAATTTAATTACTGAAAAGGAAATTTCAGATACAGTTTCATTTACCGGTTATGCATAAGCAGACAAAATTATAATGCTTGTGAAACCTATTGAAAGGTGGTGAATATATGATACGGCAATGTAACGTAATGCTGAATTGGTATAATACTTGCTTGCTTGCTTGCTTGCTTGCTTGCTTGCTTGCTTGCTTGCTTGCTTGAACCTTTTATTGCTTTCCTAGTTTTTAATTTAAGAGCCGTGTATTGCCTGATGGGGTAATATGCGGCTTTTTTATTGAGGTGCCTGGAATATGATGAAAATTTTAATCATATTTGTTCTAGTTTTGCTGTCAGAACTTCCTCCTGTTGCAGGTGCAGCTGAAAATCAGTTTGCAGGTTCAGCAAAATGTGGCCAGTGTCATGAAAAAGAGTTTAATAAATTTAAAACATTTTCAAAAATGTCACAGTCATGGGCAGCGATAGAAATCATGGCTTCTGATTTAAGTGATGAAGAACTGGAAAAATGTTACAGGTGTCACACAACAGGTTATGGTCAGGGAGGATTTGTTTCTTATGAAAAAACTCCTTATCTGGCAGAAGTAGGATGTGAGTGCTGTCATGGCCCGGGTGCCAGACATATAGAAGAAGATGGGGATCCAGCGTTGATCAAAAGATTGCCAGCAGTGTCTGATTGTACAAAGTGTCATAATCCAGAGATGATACGTTCGCGTCATTTTAAGCAGTTAATTCATAGCGGAGCGCATTGATTTTGCGATGATACATCTATCTTGTTCAAGGGAAAAGAATTTTTTCTGAGACCAGTCGGCAGGTTTTATAATCAGGGTCGAACTTAAAATCGTTAATTCGGACAACAGGCTTCATGCCGATAAGCGAGTTAGGACATAAACGTATTTAAAAGCAGGCAGGTTATCCAGGCCAATGGCCTTTTTCTTGATATCAAGAACTGAACTGGCTACGGCAACGCTTGTGCCGGGAAGTTTATATTTTGAGGCCGGGGAGTAAAATTTTATTCCATCGCTGAAGAGCAGAGAAGCTGTGGAAGCTTCAAGGATATATTTCCCGGGATTTGTGATCAGAGCATCATCAAAACCTTTTTGCAGAGCCAGAGTCCGTTCCAGATGGTAATACATGTAATTCATACTTTTATGTGAGCTCAGGTGCGTATGGAGATGGTTTGGTGAAATATACAATTGGTAAGTTTTGTCGGGTGCGGACGAATAAGGGGCAGCAGCAATAAGAGGCGATGAGGCTTCCTGATCAGAGTCCAGAAAATAGTAGATATTTATCCGGGCGAACTTGTTTAAGAGACCATTTTGATAAAGAACTTCCAGGATTACTGATTCGAAATCCACGCGCTGAAAGGGCACGCTGAATGTTTCAAGGCCAGAGAAGATGCGTGTTAGATGGGCATTGAGATGACATATTTTTTTTTGATTATAAAGCAGGGTTTCAAAAAAGCCAAGGCCGAATTTAAAGGCCGGGCCCTGGATATTTAACCTGACCTGATCTTTATGAAAACCGTTTTTATAAAAATAGATCATGATTTAATTATGTCCAGAAATTTTCCTGCCTTGGCCAGTGTCTCCTGGTATTCTTTTTCAGGATCAGAGTCCATGACAATGCCGCTGCCAGCAAAAAAGTGAAATTTTTTGGCCCCGGTATCGTAATAACTGGTTCTGATGGCAATGGATGAGTCCATGTTTTTTTTGTCCCAGATAATAAAAAATGTACCGCAGTAGATGTCCCTGGCATGAGGTTCAAGTTCTTCAATGATTTCCATAGATTTCTTTTTGGGGCAACCAGTGATCGAGCCTCCGGGAAATGCATCCAGCAAAAGATCTACACAGGTTCTGTCTTCACGTAGTCTTCCCCGCACATTGGAATACATCTGAATTAAATTGTCCACTATAAAAGTTGATTTATGGCCGTTCACCCTTACTGATCCGTATGTGCAATTATAGGAAATGTCGTTGCGGATCAAATCCACTATCATGGATAACTCTGCATCTTCCTTGCTAGAGCGCGTTAAGCGCGAAATGAGAACAGGGTTAAAGTCCTGGAAATATAATGTACCTTTGATGGGCTGGGACAAAACTTCGCCGTTTTTAACCTGCAGGAACCGTTCAGGAGAGGTGGAGATGATGCTGTACTGGCCGCTATAAAACCAGACGTAAAACGGAGCAGGGTTTTTGCGCCAGAGATGAAGAAATAGAGCAAGGGAGTCCAGTTTTTTAAAGTCTATGGAAAATTTAATGGAGAGATTTAGTTGGTAGGTGTATCCTTCGCGGATGTAGCCCAGGACTTTTTTTACGCCCTGGATATACGCGGGACGGT
>CAJXJU010000322.1 GCA_913055195.1 uncultured Desulfohalobiaceae bacterium
AAAGAATTGTGGGAAAAGCTGGCCAGAGAGTCGAATTTTAATCCGCGGGGAATAAATTAGCTAAAAAGGAGGAGTGTTTTATGGATATAAATAAATTTACCCAAAAATCGCAGGAAGCAATTTCTGAGGCCCAGAATATAGCTTTAAGGTACGGGCATCAGCAAATAGATGCGGAACATTTATTTAAAGCCCTGGTTGACCAGGAAAACGGTCTGGTACCCAGGATTCTGGAACGAGCTGGTTACAATGTATCAGCTATTGGTCAGGACATTGAGCGTCAGCTTGAGAAGCTGCCCAGGGTGAGCGGGCCTGGTGTACAGCCTGGTCAAATCTATGTTACGGGAAGGGTGAATAATGTCCTGCTCAAGGCCCAGGACCTGGCCAAAAATATGCAGGATGAATATGTCAGTGTAGAGCATATCTTTTTGACTCTTCTGGATGAGTCTCCATCCACTGGCGTGGGCAAGGTCTGTAGCGCTTTTAAGCTGGATAAGGATAAAATCCTGGCTGTTTTGACAGAAATACGGGGGAATCAGAGAGTGACCTCGGCCAATCCTGAAGATACCTATGATGCTTTGAAAAAATATGGCCGGGACCTGGTGGAAGAGGCCAGGCAGGGTAAACTGGACCCGGTAATTGGCCGGGACAGTGAGATCAGGCGCTGCATTCGCATTTTGTCCAGACGTACAAAGAACAATCCGGTTTTGATAGGTGAAGCAGGTGTAGGTAAAACCGCCATTGTTGAAGGATTGGCCCAGAGGATACTGAAGAAAGATGTGCCAGAAGGATTAAAAGATAAAACCATTTTTGCCCTGGATATGGGGGCTTTGATTGCTGGCGCCAAGTATCGGGGAGAATTTGAAGAGAGGCTCAAGGCGGTTTTAAAAGAGGTTCAAAAATCAGAAGGCAGGATAATTCTGTTTATTGATGAAATTCATACCATTGTTGGAGCGGGCAAATCAGAAGGGGCCATGGATGCAGGTAATTTGCTCAAGCCCATGCTGGCCAGGGGAGAGCTGCATTGTATTGGCGCGACAACCATTGATGAATACCGCAAATACATTGAAAAGGATCCGGCCCTGGAGAGACGTTTTCAGCCGGTCCTGGTGGAAGAGCCCGGCGTGGAAGACACCATTTCTATTTTACGGGGGCTTAGAGAGCGGTTTGAAGTGCATCATGGTGTGCGCATAAGCGATAGTGCCCTGGTTACAGCAGCAATGCTTTCTCATCGCTATATTACTGATCGCCAATTGCCAGATAAAGCCATTGACCTTATTGATGAAGCCGCAGCCAAGATTCGCACGGAAATTGATTCCATGCCTACAGAGCTTGATGAGATTAACCGCAAGGTCATGCAACTGGAAATTGAGCAGGAGGCCTTAAAAAGAGAAAAGGATGAAGCATCGAAAGAAAGGCTGGAGAAGCTGGCCAAAGAACTGGCTGATTTAAAAGAAAAACAAACCGCGCTTTTGGCCCAGTGGGAAAAGGAAAAACAGGCCATTAATTCCTTGCGTAGCCTTAAAGAGCAGATTGAAAAGACAAAATTGGAGATTGAAGAGGCTGAAAGGGCCTATGATTTAAATAAAGCAGCAGAACTCAGATACGGTAAATTGGCGCAACTGGAGCAGGAACTCGCGCAAAAAGAGCAGGAACTTAATCAGGCCAGTGCGGGCAAAACCCTGGTCAAGGAAGAGGTCGGCCCGGATGATGTGGCGGAAATAATCTCCAAATGGACAGGCATCCCGGTTTCCAGGCTCATGGAAGGAGAACGGGAAAAGTTGTTAAAGTTGCCTGAAGTGCTGCATGAGAGGGTTATTGGTCAGGACGAGGCTGTTGATGCTGTTGCTGACGCAGTAATGAGGGCCAGGGCCGGGCTGAAAGATCCTAACAGGCCCATTGGATCGTTCTTGTTTCTTGGTCCAACTGGGGTGGGAAAAACAGAGTTGTGCAAGACCCTGGCCAGAACTCTGTTTGACACTGAAGAGAACATGATTCGCCTTGATATGTCTGAATACATGGAAAAGCATACAGTGGCCAGACTCATTGGCGCGCCTCCTGGATATGTGGGTTATGATGAGGGTGGACAGCTTACTGAGGCTGTGCGGCGCAAACCGTATGCGGTTATTCTTTTTGATGAGGTGGAAAAGGCCCATCCTGATGTGTTTAATATTCTTTTGCAGATTATGGATGATGGCCGCCTTACAGACAGTCATGGCCGCACAGTGGATTTTAAGAATACCATTATCATTATGACTTCAAACCTTGGCTCACAATATCTGCTGGAAGGAATAACAGAAAGTGGTGAGTTAAAGCAGGGTGTGCGTGAGCAGGTCATGAGCGTTGTGCGCGGCCATTTCAGGCCGGAGTTTTTAAACCGTATTGATGAGATAGTCTTGTTTAAGCCACTGCTTCTTGAGGAGATCAAGAAGATTATTGACCTGTTGCTTGATGATTTGAGAAAACGTCTTGCAGAGCGTAAGATCGAACTTGAATTAACTCCAGAGGCTAAAGAACTCATTGCCAGAGAAGCCTATGATCCTATCTATGGAGCAAGGCCATTGCGCAGATACCTGCAACATAATATTGAGACCAGACTGGCGAAGGAACTCATTGCTGGCAGATTAAATGACGGCCAGAAAGTGGTTGTGGATGTGAGTGATGGTAATCTGGAGTTTAAAATATATTAACTCAACTTTCGGAGTTGTGGAAAGCACGTTTTCTTCCATGCTGGACAAAGGT
>CAJXJU010000323.1 GCA_913055195.1 uncultured Desulfohalobiaceae bacterium
ACCCAACCCATTTGTAATGCATTTCAGAAAATACGCTCTTCAATTGTATAGTAATGTCAAGATGTTAACGAAGTTAGAAAGTTGAGTTATTTTATTCCTATTTCCTCGTCAGTAAGGTAGCAAGCCGGATCTGGCGCCCAGATGTCTCCATAATAAGCTTCTGCTCTAGCCCTGAAATTGCCAGCACAAACATTTAAAAAACGGCATGACGCGCAGCGTCCCTTTACATGGGCTTTTTTGTTTTTGAGCTTGGCCAGAAGTTCAATATCTGGATCATCCCAGATCCGGGAAAAGGGCCTTTCTAAAACATTGCCAAAGGTGTGGTTGCGCCAGAATTGGTCTGCGTGGACACTGCCATCCCAGGAAATACAGCCAATGCCCCGGCCTGAGTTATTGCCTTCATTAAATTGCAAGAGTTCATAGACTTCTTCAGCCCTTTTGGGGTTTTCTTTAAGTAAGCGTAAGTAAACATAAGGACCGTCAGCGTGATTATCTACAGTTAAGACTTCTTTTGGCTTGCCCGCGTCAAAAAGTTTTCTGGTTTCGTTCATGATCAGGTCAACTACCTGCCTGGTTTCCTGATGACCCAGGTCTTCTTTGATCAGTTCTGAGCCACGTCCTGAATAAACCAGATGGTAAAAACAGACGCGGGGGATTTCCATATCGTTTAATATCTGAAAAATTTTAGGGATTTCAGCCGCGTTTCTTTTATTAATAGTGAAGCGCAGTCCTACCTTTAAACCTTCAGCCTGACAGTTTTCTACCCCTTGCAGGGCCTTTTTAAAGGCACCAGAAACGCCGCGAAAGCGGTCGTGCACTTCTTCGCCTCCGTCCAGGGAAATGCCCACATAAGATAGACCCACATCTTTTAGTTCTCTGGCCTTATCTTTAGTAATTAAGGTGCCATTGGTCGAAATGACAGCGCGCATCCCCTTGCCTACAGCATAATGGGCCAATTCTGTCAGATCCTGACGGACCAGAGGTTCCCCACCAGAAAAGAGCATTACCGGAGCACCATATTGGGCCAGGTCATCAATAATTTGTTTTGCCTGTTCTGTTGAAATTTCGTCTTTCCCCTCTTCTTTCACTGCTCGCGCATAGCAATGAACGCATTTGAGATTGCACCTGCGTGTCATATTCCAGACCACCACAGGCTTTTTGTCTCTGGAGAATTGTAAAAGATGGGAAGGAAGTTCTTTAGAATTTCTTCCATAGCGCAGGGCATCAGATGGTTCAATATTGGCACAATAAAGCTTTGAAATTCCGATCATAATCGCCTCTTAAAAAGTTTTAATTTTTTATTGTAAAAGATTGGTTGGAGGCAAGGCCAAATGCATGCTTTCTTCTAAGAGAACCTTGGAAGCCTCCAAACTATGCTTTAACTCCAGCCTGGTATTAATGGGAAGTTTTTTAAACTCTCTATTTTGGATCAGGGCTTGTAACTTTTCCACATCCTGTCTGATTTTTTGATCCTGATTTGAACCTGATTATGTTTGGGTAATATCTGAGTGGCAACTTCAGCCATAATCAAGATTTCCTGAGCCATTTTTTGAAACTCAAGAGGCTCAATGCTTTTTTTAAGTTCTTTCTTTTCCTGATGTTGCTGCAATAATTTTTTGAGCCGATTAAACATTTTTTTGTTTTAAGAGTCCGAGGATGTTAAAGATTGACTGAAAAGCGTAAAATTATCCCCAGGACAAGGGCTAAAATTATGGGCAATAACATGGCTATAAAGACTCTGGCATAACCTGTCTGGTGTATATTTTTGTATCCGATTACCGTAAGCACCATGGCCCAGATTCCTCCCAGCAAGGGACCAATAAAGGGAATAATAGCCAGAATCATTGGGGCGCTACCATAGGTCACTGCCCTGAAAGTACCCTGGAAGCCTTTTGCCCCGGCCCTGACAAGCACAAGGAAAAGATGGTTAAACCCGACAACCATAAATAAGATCACTGTGAGGAAAATGGGGTAAAGGATTAGGATAATCGCTGAACCAAGGCCAATTATGCCTACTCCTGGAATTGCATAACCTTGAGATGTTATTGCGGGCATAAGTCCGGCCATTTGCCAGATGAAATTGGCAATGGCCTGGAGTTCGGCCAGTAACAGATAGAATACAAGAGGCTTAACATAGCCCGTAAGTTTCATTCGGGCAAAAAAGTCGGCCGGCGAGAACATGGCTTTTTTTATGGTGTTAAAGAGTCCTGGAAAAAAGCCATATCTTTCCAGGTGTTCCCAGGGGATATCCGGGCTGGTTTCTGGATCTGGAGTTTTTTTATCTTCGTCTTTTTGCTCTGTATCTTCGCCCATGGAACCTAATTTTTCCCAGATATCTTCTTTTTTTTCTTCCTCGTGTTCTCCCTCGTAAACTGGTTGTTTTTCGCCATTTGATTCGCCATGTTGAGTCATATTCTGGCCTTCTGGTCCCTCGCTGATCTCAAATGAACCGCTTAAGTCTCTAAATTTAAATTTATGCCTGCATTTGGGACAGGTTGCTTGTTCTGCCCTGGGAGGGATTTTTTCCTCCGGGACGTCCTGGCTAAACTGGCAGTTGGGGCAGGTAATTTGCATTGTCATTCCTCATCCATATTTTAACCTTATACCCAACTTTCGGACTTCCGAAAGTTGAGTAACTCAACTTTCTGAGTTGCAAAAAAATGTTCAATTTTTTCAGTAAATTACTCAACTTTCTGAGTTCCGAAAGTTGAGAAATCCGAAATTAGATCGGAAGAGCG
>CAJXJU010000324.1 GCA_913055195.1 uncultured Desulfohalobiaceae bacterium
AATATCGAAATCCGAAACAAATCCTAATTTTCAAATGTCTAAATGACCAAAACACGATTGATTTAGAAGATTTTTGCCGATTAAAAATTATTTAAATCGTTTCCTGAAAATGAAATATTTTCTCAATCCTATTTTATAATTTACTGAAAAAAATTGAATATTTTTTCAACTCAGAAAGTTGAGTCACTCAACTTATTTTTGATCTGCTCAAAAATCTCGTCCACACTTCCTGTGGCATCCACAATAATAAATCTGTTTTTATTGAGTGCTGCCCAGGTCAGGTAGCCTTCCCGCACCCGATTGTGGAAATCAATGCTTTCAGCCTCAAATCGCCCTTCGTCGGTTTGTTTTGTCTGGAGATTTCTGGTTACGGCGCGTTTAAGCCCAATTTCTACAGGCAAATCAAGGAGTATTGTCAAATCAGGCCATATGCCCCTGGTGGCTATTTCATTAAAAGAGTGCAGGATTTGTGGATCCAGGCCCCGGCCATAGCCCTGATAGACAACAGTAGAATCAGCATAGCGATCAGAAATGACAACCTGTCCCTGTTCAAGAGCCGGGCGAATAATCTGATCTACATGCTGGGCCCGGTCAGCCAGATAAAGAAAAAGTTCTGCTTCTCTGGTCAGATCCTGGCTTTCCATGGATAGCAAAATTTTGCGCAATGTTTTGCCCAACCGGCTGCCTCCAGGCTCCAGGGTAACGAGGACCTCTTTACCCAGGGACTCAAAATATTCTTTAAGCCTGTTTACCTGGGTTGTTTTGCCGCATCCTTCTATGCCTTCAAAGGTAATAAACATTTGTTTTTCCTTTTGTCCTTGTTTTTTGGAGTTCTATCCTCTTTTGGAGTACGCATGGGCCGATACACATATCTGGACAGGGAGCGATTATAGTCTGACCAGTAAGGGCAATTATCATTATCTTCCTGTGTTTCAAGGGCCTGGTCAATGGTATTCATCTTGGCATCCAGATTGTCTGCATAATGGAGAACAAAAGCCTCGTGAGTTTTGGGCCGTTTGGGAGAACCAAATTCCAGCTCGCCATGATGGCTGATAATAATATGCTTGAGATGGAGGATCAACTCAGGATGCGCGTCTTTAAGTTTCTTTAAGTGTGGGTCCAGGATTTCCATGCCCAGGAAAATATGTCCCAGCAGCTTGCCAGGGTCAGTATATTCCCGACAGAGACCGTTTCCTATTTCAAATGCCTTGCCCAGGTCATGCAGGGCAGCAGCCAGGACAAGAATCTCCCTGTCCAGCTCAGGGTATAAATCACAGATGGCAAGGCAGATTTTGCAGACACTTAAAGTATGCTCTAAAAGACCGCCCACATAAGCATGGTGGATGGATTTTCCCCCTGGCGCATTGACCAGGGCTTTTTTGATTTCAGGATCAGAAAAGATGTTTCTGGCAAGGGTTTTCCAGGCCGGGAAACTTAGTTCCTGTTTTAAAAGCTGAATCAGTCTGGCGTAAAGTTCTTCTGGTGGGGTTTTGCTCACCGGCACAAATTGGGTAAGATCAACCTGCTCAAGCTCAAGAATTTCCATTTGCTCAACATTAATCTGAAGTGTCTCATTGTAAAGTTGAACTACTCCCCGTACAAAAACAAATGATTCTGGTTTCAGGTCAGGAAAGTTCTGACTTAAAGGACTCCAGATCCGTGCCTCTATCTGACCTGTTTTATCTTGAAAGGAGAGTTGCCAGTAAGGACCATTTTTGGCCTGGGCCAGCCGAGCCGTAGTGATGACAAAGATATCTGCTATTTGTTGACCCTGTTTTAAATCCTGGATATATGTTTTTTTCTCCATCTTCAGTTGCCAATCCTTGCGTCCTGGGTTAAGATTCGCCTGCAAAAAGTCGCAACGCGCAAATTGCAGCAGAAGCATAATCAACCCTGAAACAGGAAGCAAGGAATAAATTTTAACATGAATATTCTCCTGACCAATGATGATGGTATTCACGCCCCGGGACTGCGGTGTCTGTACCGTTCGCTTGTAAAAGCCGGACACAATGTCTTTGTGGTAGCGCCTTTAACAGAACAAAGCGCGGTGGGACACTCAGTAACCATTTTTTCTCCTGTGCGGGTAAAAGAAATTAAAGAAGACGGTTTTCAGGGACTGGGGCTTTCCGGAACCCCTGTAGATTGTGTCAAATGGGCTGTCAGTCACTATTTGTCAAAGCAGCCAGACCTGATAATTTCGGGGATAAATAATGGCGCTAACGTAGGGGTAGATGTAATTTATTCTGGAACCGTTTCAGCAGCCACAGAGGGGGCACTTTATGGCCTTCGTGCCCTGGCTGTGTCTATTGATAATTTCACGCCGGATGATTTGACTGAACAGGCAGAGTGGGTGGCCTCGTTTGTGGAGCGGTTTTCATGGGAAATATTGCCTGAGCGTTGTGTGTTAAATTTGAATTTTCCGGCTATAAGTCTGGATAAATGTGCGGGCCTGAAAATTTGTCCGCAAACAGATGTGGCGTATAAGGATTTTTATGAGCATCGTCAGGATCCCAGGGGAAGATCATATTACTGGCTGGGGGGTGAGATCCCCATGCACAAGGTGCAGGAAAATACGGATCGTTATCTTCTCTCAAAAGGATATATCACCCTGACGCCTTTAAAATTTGATTTCACATATTGGGAAATTCTGGAGAAGATGAAGAGTTTTGAACAATAAAAAAAGAGTCGCCTGCAAAAAGTAAATTTTTCCGTGCGGGGACAGGCGAACAGCGA
>CAJXJU010000325.1 GCA_913055195.1 uncultured Desulfohalobiaceae bacterium
CGATATTCGGATTTCGAATTTCTCAACTTTCGGAACTCCGAAAGTTGAGTTAATTCACCTATAACCTAACCGTTTTTAAATGGCAAATTAAAACTTAGTGTTCTGGAAATTAATTTTTCTGTTTACAATTTTGTAAGTAAGGGCAAATTATTTTTACAAAAAAGTTAAAAAAGAATCCATCTGAATCAGTGTCAGAAAAAAAATTTGTTTTGTAATATGTTGTAATTGTTAAATATTTTTCAATGATGGAGTTTTGAGGTTACAAAATTGTATGTTTATTGCATAAAATTACAAGTTTGAAAAATATGGGGGGGATATTTGGAATTAAAGTTTTTAAGAGGAGGTATGTGGAAATGAATAATGCTGATACTGCTTTTATCATGGTGTCAGCTGCCCTGGTTTTGCTTATGACACCGGGGCTGGCTCTATTTTACGGGGGTATGGTTCGCAGGAAAAATGTCCTGGGAACGATTATGCAAAGTTTTATATTAATTGCCCTGATAACTTTTGAATGGGTTTATCTGGGTTATACCATGTCCTTTGGGCCGGACATGGGAGGTTTGTTAGGTGATCTCTCCTGGTTCGGCTTAAGTGGGGTGGGGATTGAGCCCAATCCTGATTATGCTCCAACCATTCCTCAAATAGTGTTTATGATCTATCAATGTATGTTTGCAGTAATTACGCCAGCCCTTATTACTGGCGCTTTTGCTGAACGGATGCGATTTGGTCCTTTTCTTGTTTTTAGTTTATTATGGGCGATACTGGTTTACAATCCAGTGTGTCACTGGATCTGGGGAGCAGGTGGCTGGTTAAAGGCTAAAGGAGTGCTTGATTTTGCAGGAGGTTTAGTCGTACATTTAACCTGTGGTGCGGCAGCACTTGCAGCAGCTATTATTCTGGGGCCACGCAAAGGATATGGTCGTGAGAACTTTTTTCCACACAACCTGCCTATGACTCTGCTGGGAACAGGGCTTCTCTGGTTCGGCTGGTTTGGCTTTAACGGTGGCAGTGCCCTGGCTGCAGATGGTATAGCCGGCACAGCTTTTGTGGCTACTCATCTTGGAGGCATGGCAGGCATGGCCATGTGGGTTCTGATCGAATGGTTCCATACTGGCAAACCCACTACTTTGGGTGCAGCTTCCGGGGCTATTGCGGGGCTGGCAACAATAACGCCGGCTGCTGGTTTTGTTGGCCCTAATTCGGCCATACTTATTGGCTTGCTGGCAGGTATTGTTTGTTATTTGGGCGTTATGGCCAAGTCTCGTTTTGGTTATGATGATAGTCTGGATGTTGTGGGCATTCATGGGCTTGGCGGTCTTCTGGGGACATTATGTGTAGGCATATTTGCTTCTAAAGCAGTTAATCCAGGAGGGGCGGACGGACTTTTGAGCGGAAATGTTGCTCAACTCGGCATTCAATTTCTGGGTGTACTAGCTGTAGGCGCGTATGCTTTTGTTATCAGCTGGATTTTATTGAAGGTTATTGATGCAGTTATGGGCCTGCGTGTCTCTGAAGAAGACGAGGTCATGGGATTGGATATCAGCGAGCATAGCGAAAGGGCGTATGAATAACCGGGTACCTGAAACGGAGAGGCATTATGGTTGATTAAGAGAAAAATTAACAGTCCGTTTCAGGTGTTCGGTGAATTTAGAACATTGAATGAGTATAAAGGGGGAGTTATGAAAAAAATAGAGATTATTACAAGGCCATATAAGCTGGATGAGATTAAGGAAGCTCTTACGAAATTGGGCATTAAAGGTATGACTGTAAGTGAAGTAAAGGGATTTGGACGCCAAAAAGGACATCGAGAGGTATATCGGGGAGCGGAATATCAGGTGGATTTTATGCCTAAGGTCAAAATAGAGATTGTAATTGATGAATCTCTGGTTCAGGAGGTTGTAAAAGTGACTCAAGAGGCTGCCCGTACAGGCAAGGTAGGAGATGGAAAGATTTTTATTTTTCCTGTTGATGAGGTAATCCGTATTCGTACCGGCGAACAGGGCAGGAATGCTATTTAAGTGATATGGTCAATCGTAGGGGCACGGCGTTGCCGTGCCCTGATTACGTGTTTCCACAATAATTTAATCTTCCAGAAAAAACGGCAGGGTAAAATAAAAAGTTGAACCTTTGCCAGGCATAGATTCAACCCAGATCCGGCCTCCCAATAAGGTGACGATTTTTTTACACAGGGCAAGCCCTAAACCTGTTCCACCATGTTGACGGGTGTATGAGCCATCAACTTGCGTAAAGCGTTCAAAAATTAAATCCATTTTGTCCTTAGGAATGCCGCATCCCGTATCCTGGACAGCAAATTTGAGCAATATTGTATGCTCATCGATTTGCTTCAGGAGTTGGACATGGATTCTGATTTCTCCTTGTTCAGTAAATTTTATGGCATTCCCAACCAGGTTGACCAGTGCCTGGCGCAATCTTGAAAAGTCGCCTATGAGCAACTCAGGAATGCCAGGGTCAAGATGTGATGAAATGAGCAGTTCTTTGCTTTGTGCCTCATGCAGGAAGATATCCAGAACAGAATCCAGGATTTTTCTCAAGTCAAATGGCTCTTTTTTGATCTCCAGTTGTCCATACTCAATTAAAGACATGTCCAAAAGATCGTCTATCATGGTGGATAGGCCTTGGGCTGCTTTATATGCAATATCCAGATATTCTTTTGTTTGGCTGTCTATTTTTTACATCAAAGCAAGCTCTGTCATCCCCAGGATAG
>CAJXJU010000326.1 GCA_913055195.1 uncultured Desulfohalobiaceae bacterium
CGCTATCGCTGTTTGCCTGTCCCCGCACGGAAAAATTTACTTTTTGCAGGCGACTTAACAAGGGAGATGTTATTAAACATAGAAAAGAGAAGTCCTGGCGCGGTATAAAAATGTTAAAAGATATTCAAATATTACTGGAGAAGCTGAAAAATGATGAAATTTTTAAGGCATTTTATCTTTGCGGGGGCACTGCAATTTCATATTATCTAAATCATAGAATGTCGTATGATTTAGATTTTGTAGGTGAAGAGAAATTGAATGTTGATCTGCTAAAAACTTTAATTATAAAATATGACGCAAAGTTTATTCCTGATCCTGACGCTTCGGTTTTTAGAATTAATACAGGGGAAGAACTAGAAAATTACAAAATGACTTTTAATATTGATAATGTTAAAGTAGAATTTTTTTATCCTAATGATAAAGTCAGTGAAGAGATTGTGCTAAAATATAGATCAAAATCAAACAATATTTTAGGGAATATTAAAATTTTGCCAATCGAAGGAATAGCTGCTTTAAAGATATTGGCGTTGTTTAAAAGACACAAAATTAGGGATTTGTTTGATGTTTATGTGCTTTTGAAAGAAAATGTTATTAACACAGATAAACTTGAACAGTATTATTCGTTAGAATATAGACAAAAGACGATAGTAGAATTTATAGAAGATTTTGAAGATGATGGCACAGAAAGTTTAGATTTTGATGAGAATAATACATTTTATAATGAATTTAAGAATTTAACGCATAATCAAAAAATAAATATTTTAAAGGATAGATTGCTAGAGATTATTATAAAAAGTGTATTAAATGAGTATTAAGATTATGAGAAAAGTACCGTTTCAAAGAAATTTATTTTTTGCAAATTATTTTTGGAGTGTAAAAGATGGAACTGAAATAAGGGAAGATGTTTTGGCCAAAACTTATTTAAGTAATTATTTTACATTTAAAGATATTGTAGGATTATATCTATTAATTGGACGAGATAGACTGTTGAAATATGCAAATGAGTTGCAATTAAAAGATAGGATTGAAAAATTAATAGATAAAATAGAGATGTATAAGCGAAAAAATATTTAACGATTTAACTATAAAAATTCTGTTGTGACCTGGAGAAATAGATAAAGGGACAGGAGGATAAAGACAGGTAAAGAATTGACACCTTCTGTTTATTTTTTCTTGGCTTTCTTTTACCCTTTTCCTATACTCACCATATATTGAGTTACCTGTAAGAAAAGTGTAACCTGCAGTAACAGACTGGCGGTATAACCTGTTGAAAACATGTCTGCGGGGGCAGACGAACAGGTAATAATTTCAAATAGTAACAACCGTTACAACGCTCGCTATCGCTGTTTGCCTGTCCCCGCACGGAAAAATTTACTTTTTGCAGGCGACTCTTTCTGATTGAGTGGATTAATATTTTCAATATTAAGAACTAAGGGAGGAGGTCAGGGCACGTCCGCCTCTTCCCATGATATGGCTTTGATTTGAGGTAAACCAAGAATCGGCTCTACAATTCTTTTCCAGTCCACGTTATCTTTGTTGTGCAGCCTTATTTTGTAAATAATGAAGTCGTTGCTTTTATCGTAATAATAGTTAATGAATTTTATCTGTAAACCGGGTTTGCAACAGGCGAGAATTTCTTTTATTTTGTTTAAAGGATCTTCTATAGTAGCAGCTTTAATGGTTAAAATAGTATATTGTTCCCGCGTTATGTTTTGACGGAAAAAGCGTAAGGGATATAAAACAATTAAACTGATAATGGTCGTTAAAACAGCAGGAAGATAAATGCCTGCACCCACTGAAAGCCCGATTCCTGTTACCAGCCACAAACTGGCAGCAGTAGTCAGGCCACGTACAGAGCCTTTGCCTTTGATGATTGCTCCTGCACCCAGAAAACCCATGCTGGCAATGGCGTAAGAAGCAATGCGCGCTGGATCATGGCGGATAATCGTGTTCACAGTATATTGGTTATACAGGTCAGCAATGGCTAAAGAGAGGAGCATCATCAGACAGGCTCCGATAGCAACCAGAAGATTGGTACGAAACCCGGCTCCCTGCCCATGTGATTCGCGTTCAAATCCGATGATTCCGCCTAAAAAGGCGGACAGGGAGAGTTTGATTAAATAGGTGGAAAGTAGAGACCAGTTCATCTTATTCTCCTTCCAGTATCACCCTGTCCTCATCGTCACGCTCTTTTGTCAGAACATGTACAAGTTCTCGTCTGGAGGTATTTACTTTTTTACCCACGAAATCAGCATGGATGGGAAGTTCTCTGTGTCCTCGATCAATCAAAACCAGTAGTTTGATTGTTCTGGGACGGCCAAAGTCTAAAATCGCCTCCAGGGCTGCCCTGACAGTGCGGCCAGTAAAGAGAACATCGTCAACCAATACAATATCTTTTCCGCTCAGGTCAAACTGAATATCCGTGCTATTAATAAATGGAGTAGAGGCCAGATTTGTCCAATCGTCACGATAAAGATTGATGTCCAGTTTGCCCAGGTCTAATCGGGTGTTTGTTTTTTGCTCTAAAATTTTTTTTATGCGTCGTGCTAAATCAACGCCGCGTCTTTGAATGCCAATAAGGGCTAAACTGGAAAAGTCAGATATGCGCTCCAGGATTTCATAGGATAGTCTTTCCAGGGTTCTTTGCATTTGATCACCATTCATGATCAGCTTATCGTTTTTCATAATCCACCTCAAAATATTTTTTTCTAAATGAGTATG
>CAJXJU010000327.1 GCA_913055195.1 uncultured Desulfohalobiaceae bacterium
GCGATAAGTCAATCCTGACAGCAGACGATTATCCCGCTACCAGCGGATGCACCCCGGCGCTGCCGTGCCCCTGCAGCAATGTTATGCAATCTCTGTTTCCTTGTATGCCCTTTGCAATGCAGCAAAGTTTTTTGGCCCAAGTTTAGGCCCAAACCTCTCCTCAATTGCTCCTTGCAAATCTTCTACTTCTAAAACATTCGCGGCCTTAAGCAGAGCACCAAGCATGGTCGTATTGGTAATGGGCACTCCAAGTTCGTCCAGGGCAATCTTGGTTGCATCCACCTGAGCAACTTTTGGAAATCCATATTTATCCTTAATTGCCTGCGCGGATTCCGATGAATTAACTACAACCAGGCCGTCACTTTTTAGCCCCTCCGCGACATTACCGATATCCAGCAAGCTTGGATCCAAAACAAGGACTATATCTGGCTCGTAAATTTTTTCCCTGAGTTTTATTCTCTCATCAGAAACACGAACAAAGGCCTGCACAGGTGCTCCTCTTCGTTCAGGACCAAAACTGGGGAAAGCCTGGGCAAATTTGCCTTTCTCTATAGCTCCCCTGGCCAGAAGTTCAGCCGAGGTTACTCCTCCCTGTCCACCACGTCCATGAATCCTTGTCTCAATCATAACCTCTCCTCCGCTATTTTCGGTTTAGTAACTTCTCAAAAAGCCGGCAGACAAATTTGACTCGCTAAGTACCTGATCTCTGGGCCTGTCCACAGATACATAATTCTTGCCTGATCCTTTTGAGAAGTTACGTTTGTTTTTAAAAACTCTGTCGCCAATTAAGAGATTGACGCAGGGTTTCTTTGTCAATGTATTTTAATTCCGCTCCCAGAGGGATTCCCTGGGCCAGCCTGGTTATCTTCACACCGGGAAATTCCTTCTGCATCATATTCTTAATATAAGAGGCTGTAGCTTCTGCTTCCATAGTTGTTCCCAGTGCCAGAATTACCTCTTTCACCTGCCCCTCGCCAAGCCTGGCCCGTAACTTTTCCAGCTCCAGGCTATGCGGTTCAACCCCATCCAGGGGAGATATAAGCCCACCTAAAACCAGATACTTGCCTTTAAAAAAACCAGCATCCTCCATAACCAGCAGGGAATCCCACTCCGCCACCAGACATAATTTTTCATCGTCACGCAAAGGATCAGCACAAATTTTACATGGGTCAGAGTCTGAAAGGCTCGCACATCTGGAACAAATACATAAAGCATCCCTTAAATTATAAATAGACTGTCCCAGATTCTGTGCCTTTTCTTTTGGCCAGGCCAGGATAGTCATAGCCATACGCAAGGCGCTTTTGGGGCCAACACCGGGCAAGGCAGACAACTGGTCCACAACAAGTTGCAATGGCTTAGGCAGGTTGGACACCTTTCCCTCCACTCGTCTCGCAAATCTTACGCGTCACACCTATCCTAAAACAGTCCTGGAATCTTTAACCCTCCGGTAAGTTGAGCCATCTCTGACTGGACCATATCTTTGGCTTTTTTCAAGGCCTCATTGGTAGCAGCCAAAACCAAATCCTGAAGCATCTCCACATCATCTGGATCCACTACATTGGGATCAATCCTGACTTCTACAATCTCCTGACCGCCAGTTGCCTTGACCGTGACCATGCCTCCTCCAGCCGAAGCTTCTACAATCTTTTTAGACAGCTCTTCCTGCATCTTCATCATCTTTTTCTGCATCATCTGAGCCTGACGGATTAAATCATTCATTATTTCCCTCCACTTGTTAATTATTACCCTTAAATCTTATATCCACAATACGAGCATTAAACTCGTTCATTACCTTTTGCACCACAGGATGTTGTTTTACCTTTTCTTTCAATTCAGAAATAGTAGGCCGATTTTCAGAACCTGAACCATCATTTTTGAAATTTAAAGTTTTTTTTTCCGTATCTTGCCAAATACCAGACTCTTTTAAAACTCTGGCCGATGATACAGCTAAGTTATCTGAGGGTTGCTGAGCGCTGCCTGGGCCTCCCACATCTTTGCCTGACCCTGCTGGTATTGATTGCGCGTGCCTGGCAGATGCTGAAGCTTGCGACGGAATTGGCTGTGAAATTCCTTGTCTGGAAACAGACTGTCTAACATCGCCTTTACTATTTAAAACACCGTTTAATTCTCCACGAGCAACTGACAAAAGCTCTGGTAAATAAGCCAGATTTAAAAGCAAAAGCTCAAGGGCAAGTCCTGGTTCAAGACTTTTTAGCACGGTCTTTTGTGCTTCCAGAACCATCTGCCAGCTAGCATGAATTCTGGACAAAGGAAACTTCTGTGCCCACTTATTCCACGCATCCAGCTCCTCTTCAGGAAGCTCAATAATCTTTTTGGCCTGCTCACCAGCTCTGGACAGTAAAAACAAATTGCGCCAGCACATGGCAAACTCACGCAAAAAAAAGCCTAAATCCAGACCCTGATTTTGCAAATCCTGAACAATATGATTTAATGATACCAGGTCCTGATTATAAATAGCCTCAATGGCCTGAAAGAAAAATTCCTGACCAGCAAGGCCAAGGACGTTTCTCACATCCTTAGCAGTAAGCTTTTTCTCACCCAGGGCCAATACCTGCGCCAGCAAAGACATACTATCTCTTACGCTGCCTGCTCCCCGACGGGCTATTAAAGCTATGGCCTGGGGTTCATATTCAACATTTTCTGCCTCAAGAACCCTTTGCAAATGATTAATAAGCTCATT
>CAJXJU010000328.1 GCA_913055195.1 uncultured Desulfohalobiaceae bacterium
CATTATTGGAATATAAATTTCTTGCGGCAAAAGCACAGATCAATCTATCAGCTCCCACCTCTTCCGGGTGTAGATATTTATTTCTGAGATCCAGAGGAATATCTTCCGGCACAAAGTAAACCGGACAATGACAAAATCTTTGTCCAGCCTGCTTGAGCAAACTGTCCAGAAGAGGCACCACAGAAGAAACAACCCAGGCCTCAATGGACCCTGGCTCAACCCGATTAAACCTAAGCATCTGTAAAATTTTCAGACCCAGCGAGTCAGAGGTCTCAGAAATATCTGTGGGCAAAACAAAACTGCCCAAAATATTATCCTTATCAGCCAGGCCAAACTTTATGCTCGTATTTCCAACATCTACCAATAAAATCATCCCTATTTTCCCGGGTTCTAAACTTCTTCTTCCCATTCCTCCGCCTTGCTGACCTTGATTTCATTATGCAAAGGATCAATCTTGCTTAATTTTAATCTAAATTTCTGGCCGATTCTCACCTTATCCCCCAAAATATCACGCGGAGCGCGCACAAATATCTGCTCCCGAGGCAAAGATAAGACAACTAACTGTCCTGAAGCATCCACAACAACCCCGATCCAGGTCATTTCCTTAACCTTTTGCTGAAAATAAACCAATTTCCAGTATCTGGGGCGAAACCTTTGTACCTGGCCCACAGCGGTCTGACGCGAGTTCAAATAGGGAAGCAACTTTTCCAGTTCTTCCTTTGACCATAAAGCAATATTATTTTGCAAAAAAGAAACGGTCTGGGCCATATTTAAAAAATCAACATAGCGCCTGAGCGGTGAAGTGATGGGAGCATAGGCTGTAACAGCCAGGCTACGGTGGGGCCTGGGGGTAAGTTCAGTAAGAGTAGCTCCCATGGCCTTAACAAGAAAGTAAATATCTTCCGGCTTTGTCCATACTCCTTTGCTTTGCTCCGGCAAAACAACATCCTGGGTACGATACAAAAATGGTATAGAATTATCAGTAGCCCATAACGCAACCGCCATATTAGCCAGGATCATGAACTCAGAGACAAGCAACTGGGAACGCGCATAAAATGGTTTGTCCTGTAAATCAACAACAATTTTCCCATCCCTGTCCTGAAGCACAATCTCTGGTTCTGTCTGTTCAATAACAACAGCCCCCCTGTCCAGGCGGTTCTGTCTAAGGATCTGAGCCAGTTCCAGAGCATGTTCAAGCATCTGATTCTGCTTTTCAAGCAAAATTTTCTCTACCTGAGCATAGGTTAAATTTTTCTCTACCTTTATCCAGGCAAACTCAGGTTTAAATTCAGTTATTTTACCCTGTTCATCAATACAAAATTCCAGCAAAAGAGAAGGCTTAATCTCGCCCTGGTTTAAACTAAATACCTGCGTGGCCAGCTCCTCTGGCAGCATGTGAGAAGTGCCTTCAGGTAAGTAAAGGCTGCTCACCCTGTGCAACACGGCCCGGTCCAGCTCAGAACCGAACTCCCATCCCAGAACCGGACAGGCCAGGGCTAATTTTAAGCGAAATCCTGCATCATTTTTTGTAACATAAAAGGCATCATCAATATCTTTAGTGGATTCAGAGTCAATGCTGACCAATTCGCTCTGTACAGGCTCCTTTCTATCCTGAAAAATTTTCTTTTTAATCTGTTCAATCTGGCCAGCATACTTATCTTCCCATGCTCTCCCCCACTCATACCCGGCCTGACCAAGCAAGAAATTATAATGTTCAGGAAGTATCCCCCACTCTTGCGCTAAAATAAGCGGCAATAACGGATCATCAGGCAAACCACGAGAAATTTTTCGCCATAACTTCTCACTTTCTCGATCACCAGGATCATTTACTCTTTTTAATAAAAGTTCTTTTATCTGTTCTCTTATTTCAATATCATCCGGGAAAACAATCTCTTTTTCCTTCCCAACATTTTGCCACAGTGCCTTTAAAAAATCCTGTCCCAGGCTGATTAGCTTCTCCCTTAAAGCAGCTTGCTTTAGTTGTTCAACTCTCTTTTGCGCGACCTCCTGACTGTAAATCTCAAAATCAGGCGGATTAAACTTGAAATGTGTTTTGGCTCCGAGCATGGCCCGGCCCAGAGCCGCAACCTGATCTGCGGATGGTTCTTCCCAGATAAGACTTGCAAACCAAAAAATAGAAGCCTGCGAAATCTCTCCCTGAGCCAGTTCCCAGACTTCCAGAACATCTACCTCCTGAATCAGTTTGTCACGCCTGGCCTGATGTTTTTTCAGGTTATTTAAAATATCCTGCCTGGACAATGAGCCAGAATATGTTGGACCAACCCAGGGTAGCACTCTGGAACCAGACAACTTCATCTCTCTTTGATTAATATTAAAAACCCTGAGCCGGGAATTTTGCACATCCAGAACCCAGGCTATCTGAGCCTGATTGTTCTGCAAATATTCGACTATTAAACCTGGCTGGAAATTCATTGTTTTAAAGTATGAAATATGAAGGATGAAGGATGAAAATTGTAAGAGTTTATCCTGACTCCGTGAACTTTAACTTGTTCAATCGCCTAAAATATAAACTGATTCTCTATCGCACAGGGACTGTCCCTATCCAGCGCTATGAATTACTCAAAAAGTTCACTTATTCAGATTATTCTAAGCATTTGAAGTTAAAAAACTCAACTTTCTGAGTTAAAAAAATGTTCAATTTTTTCAGTAAATTATAAAATAGGATTGAGAAAATATTCC
>CAJXJU010000329.1 GCA_913055195.1 uncultured Desulfohalobiaceae bacterium
ATGATCAAATGACCAAAACACGGTTGATTTAGTCAATTTTTGGCGATTAATAGTTATCTCAGCTTTCGGAGTTCCGAAAGTTGAGTTTACTGTCCCCGCACGGAAAAATTTACTTTTTGCAGGCGACTCAGGTAATCCAGTTACTTCCTTCAACCAATTATTTTTTGTGAGGTCAAAATGCGCACTAAAATCATTGCCACTTTAGGCCCGGCCAGCGAGGATGTCCGGATCCTGAAAAAGTTAATTACAGCTGGAGTAAAAATTTTCCGGCTCAACTTCTCGCACGGCACCGCTTCTGATTTTTTGCCTTTAGTTAATAAACTCAGGACACTAGAGCAGGAACTTGAGATACACATAACCATCTTACAGGACCTTTCCGGACCCAAAATTCGTACCGGGATCCTGAAAAAATCGCCATTAACCATAAGTATCGGTCAAGAAATACTTATGGGGCCAGGTGAACTGGACAAAAATAAACAGGAAAACTTTTTACCTTTTGAAAATAAAGAAATACTGGAATCTCTATCTCCCGGAGATATTGTCCGGTTAAGCGACGGTGGGCTAAAATTTGAGGTGGTTGATAGAGAAGGAGAGCTTGTTAAATTAAAGGCTTTTAACGCCGGGCTGATCTCGTCGCGTAAAGGCATAAGTTTCCCGGGCAAAAAAACCAGCCTCAATGCCCTTACGGAAAAGGACCGGCAGGATCTAATCGACGGCCTGAAATTGGGCATTGACGCTGTTGCCCTATCCTTTGTTCAAGGCCCGGAAGACATTGCCAGCGCCAAAGCCATTATTGATAAACATGGTCGGTGGGTTCCGGTTATAGCCAAACTTGAAAGGCAAATTGCTGTAGAACGTCTTCAAGACATCTTAAACATTGCTGATGGCATCATGGTTGCCAGAGGCGACCTGGGTTTAGAATGCCCTCTTTCATCCTTGCCAACACTACAAAAGAGGATTATCAAGGCTTGCAATCAAGCGGCCAAACCAGTTATCGTGGCCACGCAAATGCTTTTATCAATGGTCACCAATCCCATGCCAACCAGGGCGGAGACCACAGATATTGCCAATGCCATTTTAGATGGAGCTGACTGTCTTATGCTCTCAGAAGAAACAGCTATTGGAAGGTATCCTGTTCAGGCTGTAGAATATATGCGTGAAATTGCCCTGGAAGCGGAAGAACTGTACTTTGAACAAAAAACAGAAATTATAGGGCCCGGGCAAAAGAGCGCTGAAAACTTTCTCGCGTATGGGGCGTGTCAACTGGCTGAAAAAATTTCAGCTAAAGCTTTAGTGGCCCACACAAATTCTGGAGCTACTGCAAGGTTAATCAGTGCGTGCAGACCATCCCAACCTATTTTTGGCCTAACTCAATTTACCCGTGTTTTAAAGTATATGAATTTCTCCTGGGGAGTACATCCCATAAAAATAGATGATGAACCCAGAGATCATCTTCAGCGGACACAAAATTTTGTTGAACAATCAAAAGACTTTAAACCTGGCGATAAATTGGTTATTATGGCTGGGCATCCAAAGCCGGGGCAGGACAGTTCACCAACAAACCTACTTAAAATTTATTGCAAATGACAAACAAAAATTTATCCTTAGAAAATCTTGACGAAGAATTCTATCAGGTAACGCCTGAAATCCTGGAAAGCTTTCCCAGGTTCCGGTTGCCTCTCAACCTCTACATTTTCAAAGAAAATGTGGCACAACTGGAGCCTTATTACAGAGCGGAACAAAGACTAACCAAAGAAAAGCGTGAAGAACTATTCGAATTAAGCGAAGAAGGGCTGATTTTTGTGGCCCGTGCAGATCATCATATCTATGCCAAACATATAAGCAAACAACTGGATCTCGTTCTGGTTGATAAAAATTTAAAACCATCAGAAATAATCGAAATCTTCCAGATTGCTTTAACCAGAAGGATACATGAATTTTATGAACAGCCAGTAAGACCCACTTTTGAGAAACTCGTTTCAGATATATCTGTTCTTATTGAATATCTATGGGAAGACCAATACAGGCTTAAAGGACTCATTAAAAACCTTTTAACCACTTATTCTCTGCCCAATATGGCCTATAATGCTGGTATAATAGGTATAGCACTCTTTTATGATGTTCAGGGCAAAAATCTGACGAAGAAACACCTAACACAAATCGCACTGGGGCTCTTTACATATGATTTAGGACTGGCGCGACTTCCCAAAATTCTTCTGGAAAAAAAGCAAAATTTGACACCGGAAGAGCAAAATAAAATCAACAATCATCCTCTAAATGGCGCCAAGATATTACGCAAGCTGGACATAACAGAGGCTGTGACTCTTCAATGTCACCTTGAACATCACGAATATATGGACGGCTCTGGTTATCCCCGCAAACTAAGCGGTGCTGATATCAGCTTAAGCGGAGCGATCACTGCTCTGGCTCATACCTTCAGCGAAATCCTGACCCAAAATGATCCTACCCCTCCAACCAGGGAAATCTTGAATAAACTGTCTGGAATGAAAAACAAATACAATCCCAATTTAATATCATCATTATCCAAAATTTTTATCCATGACTTGATGAAATAATCTTGATAAAGAAAGAAGCGTAAGAAGAGAAAGAAGTGTAAGAAGCGTAAGAAGTGTAAGAGGCGAGTTTAGGGGTGGAGATAAAAAAAAGTCCTGGCGACGACCTACTTTCCCACCCTT
>CAJXJU010000330.1 GCA_913055195.1 uncultured Desulfohalobiaceae bacterium
GCAATAAAATCTGATCACTGTTCACTGATCACTGGCCACTGGTCACTGTTCACTGTTCACTGATCACTGGTCACTGTTCACTGTTCACTGGCCACAGTTCACTGATCACGAAGAAACAGTTCACAAAAACATGCTAATTCAACTAAAAAATATATCCAAACATTTTATCCAGGGACAAAATAAGATAGAAGTATTAAAAAATATCAATCTCACTATTGCAGAGGGAGAATTTGTAGCCATACAGGGCAGTTCAGGCTCAGGCAAATCAACTCTTCTGCATATCCTGGGACTTCTGGATACTCCTTCCTCAGGCAGCTATCTTTTACAGGGCAAAGATGTATCTTTGTTAAACGATGATGAGTTAAGCAACCTTAGAAACTCACTCCTAGGATTTGTCTTTCAAAGTTTTTATCTCATTCCCTATGTTTCTGCCCTGGATAATGTGCTTTTACCTGGATTATACAGTAAAACTCCAAGAAGCCAGTTAGAGCACAGGGCCAGAGAACTTTTGGCTCAGCTAGGACTAAAAGATCGTATGAAATTTAAACCCAACCAGCTTTCCGGAGGACAACAACAGCGTGTGGCGCTTGCCCGGGCTCTCATCAATGATCCCGCAATTATCCTTGCTGATGAACCAACAGGACAATTGGATTCCAGAACCAGCCAGGAAATCTTGCTTTTGTTAAAAAAAATTCATGAGCAGGGAAAAACTATTATCCTGGTAACCCATGATCCAGCTACTGCCAACTGTGCCAAACGTACCATCCATATTGAAGACGGAGAAGTAAATGTTTTATCTGCGTAATTTTGAACTGGCCTTAAAAGCCGTCCTGGCTTATAGATTACGCAGTCTTTTTGTCATCCTGGCTGTCAGTCTGGGTATTGCTGCATTAACGATCATTATTTCCTCCATTGACGGGGCACAAAAAAAGGCCAGGGATGTTGTGGACTGGTTTGGCCCTGACGCTGCGTTTGTCCTGGGAGGAGACATTAAAAGCAAAGCAGTCGGCCAGCGGGTAAATACTTTAACCTGGGCTGATGTCAAAAAAATTGAGAGGTCTTTGCCTGGAGCTTATATGGTTATTCCCATGCGCGCTATTCGCGATATCCAGGTAAAAGCGCAACACAAAAACTTGAACGTTGCTGTGATTGCAGGTTCAACGAGCAACTACGCACAGGCCTGGAACTGGCCATTAATCATGGGCAGAGACTTAAACAATGACGATGTGCAAAGAGCACGCAAAGTATGTATTTTAGGAGATGAGCCGACCCAGGAATTATTTCCAGGCAAGGATCCATTAGGCAAAACTGTCCTGGTAGGCAATCTGGCTGTCCAGATCATTGGCGTCCTGTCCTATCGGGACTTTTCAGGCGGAGGACCATCCATTAACAGTCGCATTATTATACCCATCACCACCTTAACCCAGAGATTTAACCTGGATCGCAAATATTTCAGGGCGCTAAGGGTTAAATTTTTTCATCCGGAACTTATGGATGACCATGTAAAGAACTTAAGGGCGCTTTTAAGACATGAACACCACTTAAGCCCTGGTCAGCCTGATGACTTTACCATCTTAACAGCCAGAGAAATCTTAAAATTTCTGGCCATGCTCAAAGGCAGCCTGGTTCTTTTTCTAGGGGTAACAGCCGCTGTTGCAGTCATAGTTGGCGGATTTGTCCTTGCCAATCTCTTTTATCTAAGCGTTGACGAACGCAAGAATGAAATCGGCCTCAAACTTGCTCTGGGTGCAAACAAATTGGCTATAAAAGTCCAGTTTTTGACGGAAGCAGTTATTTTAACTATTCTGGGGGCTATATGCGGATTTGGCCTGGGTACGCTTACTGGCCGGATATTATCCGATTTAGGCATTATTCCCATTGAATTCTCTCTAAAAATATTTTTAATATCAAGTCTCTCTGCACTTCTAATTGGTCTCGTTTTCGGGTTAAAACCAGCCAATCAGGCAGCCAGCATGAATCCTGTTGCAGCGCTTAAAGGTGTGAGTGCGAGTGAATTGTGAAATCATAGAGACACAACTAAAAAAGGACAGTAAAAATGTTTTTCTTTCGCAGGCCAAAATTTTCATTAGGACGCAAAAACGAAAGTCCCGCCATGAGAGCGGTACGCATATTGGGGATGACAGCCGTTTTTATCATTGTGGCATCCCTTTTCTGGAAACATTACGATAAAGCACTTACCAAAATTGCGCACAAACAATCCATCTGGGACCAGACAAAGACATTGACGGATAAACAAAAAAAAATGCTTTACAAATTTTCTGATCTTTTGAAACAAAGATATGGTCTGTCTTTGCGCATAAAAATTACAAAAGAACGCATATTCATTCCCAAACTGGATGCCAAAACCATCTTCATCGGCCTTTCCCCTAAATACAAAGAGGTAGTAGTCAGGTTCCCGCCCCTGGTGGAGAAAGTCCTGGGAACCGAATTCCTGCGCTACCTGCAAGAAAAACATTTTGTCCCCTACTTTGAAAATGGCAGCTGGCCCCAGGGTCTGGCTGAAGCATTAAGCCTCATCGGCCAGAAACTTATGGATGTAGAGAATGGGTGAAATGGGAAGAAATGGGAATGTAGGAGCAAACCTCGAACCCAAAAAGAAAAATAATGCATAAAGTAACTATTTACACAGATGGAGCATGTCTGGGCAATCCAGGGCCGG
>CAJXJU010000331.1 GCA_913055195.1 uncultured Desulfohalobiaceae bacterium
ATAATTTTATTAATTACTGTTTTATTAAAGTTAAATCTGTTTCCTTAAACTACTCTTCACATCTGTTCATTGTTCACTCTTTTCTAGTTCCAGTGGCAAATGAATAATGAATGTTGAACCTTTGCCAGGTGCGCTTTTAACTTCTATATGGCCACCATGCTTTTTCACTATATTATAGACAATAGAAAGTCCCAGGCCTGTTCCATCCTTATGTTCTTTGGTTGTAAAAAAAGGATCAAAAATTCTGTCCTGAATCTCTTCTGGTATGCCCTGTCCTGTATCTTCCACTTCCAGTATGGCTTCATTTTTTTCCGTATTTTTTTTACAACGAATGAAGATGTTTCCTGGCGGGCTGTCAATGGCCTGGATTGCGTTTAAAACAAGATTTAAGACAGCTTCCTGCATCCGTTGTCCGGCCAGTGGGAGGATTATATCTTCCTTTATATCCAGATGAATTGAAATGCCTGAAGGCAACTCACTCATAGCCAGGACTTTGGCTCTTTCGACAAGATGGGTAAGGGATGTTGGCTTGAGTTGAAAAGCCTGACGCCGGGAAAATTCTAATAAATTTCTGACAATGTCTCTGGCGCGCAAGGTTTCAGCCTCTATATTGGACAGATTTTTGTCTAAAAATTCTATCTCAATATCTGGCAACTCTTCCTTGAGTATCTGGGCGGAAGTCAGGATGTTATTTAAAGGGTTGTTTAATTGATGAGCAATGCCCGATGCAAGAGTACCAATAGAAGACATTTTCTTGGATTGTACAAGTTGCTCTTGATGGACCTTTAATTCATGGATCATTTTGTTAAAGGCATCAATGACCAGTTGATTTTCATCGTGTACTTTTAAATCAGGAATAGGATCAAATGATCCGTGAGCTATCATGGTTGCTGCTTCCATGACTGTTTTTAATGTTTTAAAGACTCCTCTAAACAGGGCAAAGAAAATAGTAAATCCAGTTAATATGGTCAAAATAATAGCGAGTATAAGTTGCAGTTTCAGATTATTAACGATGTTGTTTAATTGTCTTTTTTCGATATCAACAATTTTTTTAGTTATGACCACCATTGAGCGGCCAATTATTCTTAATCTGGTAACAAATTGAGATTTTTGAATCTGGTTATGAAAATTTTGTTCAATATTTTCAAATATTTTTTTATATTGCGGAATAAGTTCATTAAGCTCTTTCAGTTCTTTTTTGGTACTCAGATATTTTGATTGTTGAATAAGGTTGTGTAAAATTGTGAGTGATTTATTGATATATGTTAATGTTTTTTGAAAACTTTCATCATTTTTGTATAATAAAAAATTTTTTTCATATCGTCTTGCCTGAAGGACATTATTGGTAAAATCTTCACTTTTCTCCAAAAGAAATAATTTATTGTTAATTTTATCCAGATCAAAATAAGAAATAGAGCCTATTATTACCACTGCCAGAGCATAGAAGATAAATATTAGAATGATTTTTTGTTTTAATGTTAGTTTTGATATCTTCATTTTGACTTTTTTGTATATTTACTTATAACATAATTTTCAAAGGGACTTTGCTGCCTGCTTGTCAATGCCAAAATGACCTGGATACTTTTAATCTCCGTTTGGTATTCAGAAGTCCCAGACTTAACTAAAGAAAATATTAAAAGAAGTAAAGGACACGACTGTAATTGAAAGGATGGTCTGATCAGGAAGTACAAAATATGCCCGAAAGTTTTCAAACTGAAAATTTTCCTGCCTGTTCCGGTGTGTACTTAATGAAAGACGGACAGGGTAAAATTATCTACGTTGGCAAGGCCAAAAATATTCGTAAAAGAGTGGGGTCATATCTCAGGCGCCGGGATCAATTATCTATCAAGACCAGGGTCATGATGGATCACGTCAAAACCATTGATTTTTTATGTACTAATACGGAAAAAGAGGCACTTTTGCTTGAGGCAAGCCTTATCAAAAAACATCGGCCCAAGTATAATATTGTTTTGCGTGATGACAAGCAATATATTCTCTTCAAGCTGGACAAAGAACATCCGTTTCCCACTCTCAGGCTGACGCGCAAGGTGGCTCAGGATAACGCAACATATTTTGGTCCGTTTACTTCTGCCCGGTCAGCCCGCCAGACTTTGAATGTTATTAATAAATTATTCAGGTTGCGCAAATGCTCGGACAGGATTTTCAAAAACCGGGTTAGACCATGTTTGCAATACCATATTGGACGGTGTCTGGCTCCGTGTTGTCTGCATGTGTCAGAGGAAGAATATGGCCAGGCCGTATCCCAGGTTGAGCTTTTTTTATTTGGTAAGTCAAAAGAATTATTAACGAGCTTAAAGGAAGAAATGGAAAGTGCCGCTGAAGAATTAAATTTTGAGAAGGCAGCCATGCTGCGAGACCAGATTCGCGCTATTCAGAAGACTATTGAGGACCAGGCGGTGGTTTTGCCCGAGGGAGGAGATTTTGATGTTTTTGCCCTGGTTAGTCATGAAACAGGCCTGGGGATAGGCGTGCTTTTTATTCGTCAGGGTCGGGTTCTGGACAGCAAAAGTTTTCGCTTCAGCAATTTCCGCTATTGGCCTGGTTTTGATTTGGACCAGGAGGAGACAGAGGGAATTTTAACCAGTTTTTTAATTCAGTTTTACGGGCCAGCAAGGTTTATTCCTGATAAAATTGTCTTACCTGTAGTGCTTA
>CAJXJU010000332.1 GCA_913055195.1 uncultured Desulfohalobiaceae bacterium
CGCTCGCTATCGCTGTTCGCCTGTCCCCGCACGAAAAAATTTACTTTTTGCAGGCAAATCTCACTGATGCAGTCCGTCATGACTAGCCAGGCAATTCCTGCTGCCTCAAAAGATTATCTTCCATATATTTCAATTCATCAATGCCTGAAATAACAATCTCAGGGTCAGGCCTCAGCTCTTCTTCTGAAATTTTTCCTTCATAATCAATATTGGACAGAATAAATTTCATACAATTAAGCCGCGCCTTTTTCTTGTTGTCAGAACGGATAATGGTCCAGGGCGCAATGGTACGGTTTGTTTCGCTTAACATCTGAAACTTTTTCACAGTGTATTGATCCCATAATTCCTGTGCCATTTTATCAACAGGCGAAATTTTATATTGTTTTAAAGGATGATTCTCCCTGGATTGAAAACGACGCAATTGTTCAGCCTTGGACACGGAAAAATAGAATTTAAACAACTTAATGCCATCTTTAACCAGCATCTCCTCAAACAGGGGCACATCTTTTAAAAATCTTTTGTTCTGTTCATCCGTACAAAAGCCCATAATCGGCTCCACCATTGCCCTGTTATACCAGCTTCGATCAAAAAATACTATTTCTCCTGCAGAAGGCAAATGCTGCACATATCTTTGAAAATACCATTGGGTTTTTTCTCTGTCACTTGGCTTTTCCAGAGCAACGACCCTTGCCCCGCGTGGATTAAGATGCTCTGTAATGCGTTTAATTGTACCACCTTTGCCTGCTGCGTCCCGGCCCTCAAAAAGCATGACAACACGCATTCCTTTTGCCTTAATATGATTCTGCATCTTCAAAAGCTCAATCTGTAACTTTCTAAGTTCTTTTTCATATTCCAATGTTGACCTTTTAATCCAGATCTGAACACAATTTTTACGTTTTCCCTTTTCAAAATTTTTTAAAGCTTCGTGCTCTGAAAGTTTAATCTTTACGACAGGAGGTGTCTTAACTGTTTTTTGATCCTCCACAGTTGCCTTTGCAATAGTTTGTTGTTTTTGTTCATCATTTTTAGTACTGGTAACCTCCACCTGTTTTTCTTTATTCTTCTTCTTGCCCATAATTTATCTCCCCCTATAAATAAATTTTTTACATAACAAAAAAACTAATTATAGCTGCATATATAGTTAAAACATAAATTTACCATATCTTCTTTGCTGCTCTCTCATTATTTCTAATTCCTTATCTCCAGGAATAACAATCTCTGGATCAGGAGTAATGTCCAGCGCATAATCTCTGCCTTCATAATCAACCGTATTCAAAATCAATTTAATAGTCTCCAGCCTGGCTCGATGTTTATCATCAGATCTGATCACATACCAGGGAGAGTCAGGAGCGTGTGTCTTTTCCAGCATTCTGTATTTCTTCTCTGTAAATTCATCCCAGAGTTCCTGAGCCTGTAAATCCACTTCACTTAACTTCCATTGCCTTAGAGGATCATTCTTCCTCCTTTCAAACCTTCTTTTTTGTTCCTCCTTGGAAACGGAAAAATACAGTTTCAGCAAATATGTTTTGCCATCTTCCATAAAACTTCTCTCATAATCCAGAACCCTTTTGAGAAATTGCTCATACTGTTTCTGGGTGCAAAACCCCATCACTGGCTCCACCATTGCTCTATTATACCAGCTCCGATCAAAGAGAACGATTTCGCCCGCATGAGGAAGTTGCTCTATGTATCGTTTCATGTGCAGCTCAGTTTTCTGAATCTCAGTAGGCTTACCCAGGGCAACAACACGATAATGCCTTTCATTCATATATCTCGTAATCCTGCGTATAGTGCCGCCTTTGCCTGATGCATCCCTGCCATCAAAAAGAATAATCATTTTCTGGCCAGTTTTTTCAAGATGAGCCTGCAATTTAATCAGTTCGGCCTGATAAGGTTTTAACTCCTCTTTCTGAAAATAGCGTAGAAGTGCTGATTCAACTATTTTCCTTCTGGCCTTGTTTTTAAGTACCTGACTTATCTCTTTTGCCTTTTCCAAAGGATCACCAGCCGGCACCAGGTCTTCCACCTTTTGCAAAACTTTCCTCACAACAGCAGTAGAAGGCCTGGCTCCCTTTTTCTTTTTTATTTTTTTTGCCATGACTAACCTCCTGAAGGCAGAAACAGGCAATTCAGGACAAAAAACAAGCCCTGTTCAAACCTTCATTTTTATATTAATTGACTATAATCGCTAGATAGTATAACATTAAATATTTTTCAAGTTTTTTTTACATCTTTTTTTAACGCACTTAACTGCAAAATGGCAAAATTATCATTTTTAACGAAATTTCTTTCCACTAACCTATTGAAAATATTAAACTTTCAACTTTGAACATCACTTACAAAAAGTGACTATTTCCAGGCCAATTTTTTATCTTCTTACCTTAAATTAAGGTGCGATTGCCCTGTGTTTGCGATTATTTATTGTTGCCAAACAACATTTTAATTAGTAAAGATTCGCCTGCAAAAAGTTGAAACTCGTAAATTACAGCTTGCGGGACAGACGAATAAGTAATGATTTCAAATAGTTACAACCGTCCAGGTTGCTAACGACTATCCCGCTACTGGCGGATGCACCCCACAAAAGTTCACGGTTTCAGGAAAAATGAATACACGATAAAAAGGAGGAATTTATACTAATGGCTCAGTTTTTGC
>CAJXJU010000333.1 GCA_913055195.1 uncultured Desulfohalobiaceae bacterium
GTGCTGTGGTTTCGGATTTCTCAACTTTCGGAACTCCGAAAGTTGAGGTGATGTTAGTTAAATTAAGAAGCGGTCTGTGGGCCGCTTTTTTTGTATCCAAAGGAGGATAGATGTATTTAGATGATTGGATTGAGCGGTTTGCTTTGGACGACCAGATTCTGGCATTGTCCTATGAGCAGTTGGGAGATATTAAAAGAGCGTGGCTCAAAAAACTTATTGCTCACCTTTACAACTATTATGGACGCGAAGATTGTCAGGAAAAGATAGTGAGCATGACTTATGCCCAGGGGCTTAAAAGTTATGCCCGGGTTTCTCCCTGGAACCTTCTGGTGTGCGTTATTGGCAGGGGCTATAGGGCTGCCAATAAAGTCATAGCAGCCATTATGCCCGCAATTATGGCCGGAACAAAAGAAATTGTTGTGGTGCTGGAAGATTGGGGAGCACAGGATTTACCTGATCAGGTTTTGGTGGGCCTGGAACTGATGGGCGTGGAAAATATTTTGCTGATGGACAAAGATGATATTACAGGGTTTGTCAGGGAGACAGGGAGTAATCAAGGCATGGATGGCCTTTTTTGTCTGGATGATAAAGAAATTGTTGAACAATTTTTTCGTGAGAAAAATTGTGTTGTCTGGGCACCGCGGCCTGTAAACCTGGCAGGGCTTGTTATTGATGAGAATGTAGAGTGGAATTTAGATGTTTTGAGCTGGGCCAACCCTGATCTGGAATTTGTGGTTTTAGCAGATAAAAAAGGTGACTGGCCGGATAATTTTCATGTCTTTGAAGGCAGTAAAAAGGATTTTTGGTTGCAGCCCTTTGATGTGGTGTTTGCGCCGGAAGTGTATTTGTTAGAACATAAACATATAAGCCTGGGCTTTGGCCCTGGCCATGAGAGTAGCTGGGTCTGGCCGGAACTTGAAAAGAAATTGTTTTTTTTGCAACAGATTGTCTGGACGTGAGGCCGTGAAACGTAGGGGCAGATTCCATATCTGCCCCAGCGGATTTCATATCCATCCCTACGGGTGAACAGGATCAAACAGGAGGTTAAGATGAAAAGATATTTTTTATTGCCTCTTATATTCTTTGTTTTGTTCTCTGGCTTTGCGTTCGCGCGGCAAACACCAATCCTGCGCGTGGATACTGGCGGGCATGTGGCCCTTATAAGAGACATAGTGGTTCACCCTTCAGGCAGATATTTTATTACAGGCAGTGACGACAAGACCATCAGGGTCTGGCGGGTGGAAAGGAAAGGCCAGGGCTTCAGGGTCAGGGAAGAGAGAAAAATCCTGGGCCAGATCGGGGATGGCCTTGAAGGTAAGACTTATGCCATAGCCCTTTCTCCTGACGCCAGGTTTCTGGCCGTGGGGGGATATATGGAAAGGGACTATATCCGCCTCTACGACTTTTCAACGGGCAAGCTTTTGCGCGTCTTAAAAGGCCATGAAAATATAGTTAATGACCTGAGCTTTTCTGAAGATGGAAGGTATTTGATTTCTGGCGGATATGATAAGCGGGTAATTATCTGGGATATGAAGAGGTTTAAAAAGGCGGCTGAGTACAAACATGACAATTTTGTTTATGCTGTATCTTCCTTTTACAGGCAGGGCGCTTTTTATGTGGTTTCAGGCGCGGATGATCACAAAATAAAACTCTTTAATTTTGAGCAAAACAGGGTGATAAGGGAATATGATGCAGGGGAGATGGTGCAAAACAACTCCATTTCGGTCAGTAAAAGATATGGAGTTATTGCTGTTGCTGTTCCAAACAAGCGTAAAATCCTTTTTTTTGATCTGCAACTTAATTTGAGAAGGAAAATAAAAACAGACACCCAACCCATTGGCACAGCGCTTTCACCATCAGAGAAATTCCTGGCAGTGGGAGCTGGCACATCACCCCGTATCTGTACAGTATATGATTTAAAGACCCTGAAAAAAGTAAGTGAGTTTAAAAAACATGACAATTTAACCCTTGCCCTTGCATTTTTAGATGACAACACAGTATTGAGCGGTGGGGAAAATGATGAGGAAATATGGCTGTGGAAGGCAAAAAGCGGTGATGGGATTTTAAAGGCAGGGGGCAGGGGAAAAACAGTCTGGGCAGTGGGTATTTCAGGTTCAAAGATAGGCTGGGGCAATGTGTGGGAATGTTCTGTAAAAAAACATAAAAATCCTCTTCAAAAATACTTTGATTTGCAGGATTTCAGGGTCAAAAATGCTGGCAATTTGTCTTTTGAACGTATCTCAACCAGATGGGGCCAATACAGTTTAAGCCATGCTGCTGGCGGAGATTATGGTTACAGCGATGCTGTGCTTGTAATCAAAAAACATGGGGATGTGGCGGCAAGGGTGGTAAGAGGATCCCATGATGGCTATCGACACAGAACTTACGGCTTTACTGAAAACGGTCTTATTGTCTCTGGTGGAAGCAACGGCCAACTATGGGCATACAATACCAGCGGCCAAAAAGTTGCCAGGTTTATTGGGCATTTAGGTGAGGTATGGTCCATTGCCACGCAGGGCAGGTGGCTGGTCAGCGGTGGGTCTGATCAAAGGATTATTTTATGGGATTTAAAAAGGCTTGATGAATACAGGGGCAGGACATTGAGTATTTATCCCACCTTATGCGTTTTTGTCTCTTCTGATGA